>NZ_JBFSUX010000031.1:0-48242 GCF_041467595.1 Vibrio sp. 10N.247.311.13
GACAGCTCTGAAGGATCCTTCAACCGATCGCTTTGGCTTTAACTGATCGGCATTAAGCTCGATGCTCGCTTTTTGTTTTTCTATCTGTTGATCGAAACACCAACACTCACTCGATTAAATCACACCGAGATTAAGCACGGTTACCGATTTTCACCTTGCCATTGGTAGCAAACCAAAGGGCTTCTGAACGACGACGACCGATTAAAATCGGGCCATCATCGTAGAACAAAAAGTTCTTCCAATGCTTCTTGAAAATCGCCCATTTGGTTTCAAGAACATTGTACTTTTCATAACAAAAATAAACAGTTACGTCATCTTGCCAATCAATAAAGTTAAGAATCTCTTCTGGCATTTCAGGCTCATCCGCTTCCCAATGCGCCATCCAGCTGATCTCTTCATTCCAGTTCGATGCTTTGCTTGGCCAGTCTTGCGAGCTCAGTCGTTCTGCGTCTGGGCTTTGAGGGCTCACGTTCTCTTTCCAGAACTGAGAAGCTCTCGCCTGTGTCATTGGCTTAATCTTTTCCAAGTCCTCTGCCGGCAGCGGCATTGACTGGTGTGTGAAAATCCATTTTCTTTGGTATTCGTCCAAAGTTGTGTATGACATCAAAATTCCTCAAATATCTTCTCAGGCTGATGGATTTACCATGCCTATCTGTTCTTTTTGATGCAGTGACGGTTTCATTTTATCTATGTCGTCACTGCCTCTAAATCTGTATTTACGCTTAATTGGTACTTACGCCTAATGACTATTGATCTCTATACAGCGCGTCTATCTTCCCAGTTTGGGTTAACTAATGCCGTCAGTATATGGTCTTCCCATTTACCGTTAATCTGTAGGTAGTCTTTAGCAAAACCTTCTCGGACAAAACCAAGATGTTCTAATACGCCAGCACTGCGTTCGTTGTGAGGCATGTAGCCCGCCATTAAGCGGTGCATGTTCTGCACATCAAACATGTAGTCTTTGGCCATGTTCAAACCTCTGCGCATGTAACCGTGGCCCTGTGCACTTTGCGCCAATGAGTAACCGACATTACAAGCGTAGAACGGGAAACGAGACAAATTACTGAACGATATGGTGCCTAACATTTCATTAGAGTCAGCGTTAATCAGTAAACAGTAATAGCCTAGCCCCATTTTATGAAGCTCGTTTAACTTGATCAGTCGCTGCGCCCAACTCGCTCTATCAAAGAACGCGTCTTCGCGAATCGGTTCCCAAGGTTTCAGATACTCTCTGTTAACCTGAAAGTACTCGCTGATCATGCCAGCATCATCGATTTCAGCCGTGCGTAGAATCAGATTACCATCATGCTTATAAATGCGCTCTGGTGTACTCAAATCTTCCATAATCTTGTTCTTATTCGATCAGTTCTTTCTGATACCGTAATCACGAAGCTTATTCGCAATTGAGGTATGAGAAACATTCAAACGTTTTGCTAGCTTACGGCTTGATGGGAAAGACTGATAAAGCTTCTCTAGAATCTGAGATTCATAGTCTTTCATGATCTCATCGAGCGAGCCGTCTAAGCTCAGGTTCGCCATTCCAGCCGTCATTGTTTCAAGCTGTGGCAAGTGGAATTGCTCAACCGTTAGCGTGTCTGAATCCAACTCTGTTAGTGCGCGTAGAACCATGTTGTCTAACTGACGAATGTTGCCCGGCCATTGGTAATTACCAAGCTGGTCGACTAACTCTTGAGTCAGTTTTGGTTTTAACATACCTAACTGCTGCGCGTACTTTGCAACGAACAGTTCCAACAGTGGCGCTACGTCGTTTGAGCGTTCACGCAATGCTGGAATAGACAGAGTCAGTACATTCAAGCGGTAGAACAAATCTTCACGGAACGAACCCGAGTCGGCTAATTCAGAAAGACGGTGGCGCGTTGATGCAATAATACGAACATCCGCGTGCATCTCTTCTTCTTCACCAACACGACGGAATGAACCATCTTGTAGGAAACGCAGCAGCTTGATTTGAAGATGCGGGCTCATCTCGCCAATTTCATCTAAAAATACCGTACCGCCATTCGCTTGTTCGAAAATACCTTTATGACCTTGCTCATGGTTGAATGAACCCGGTGCATGACCAAACAATTCCGTTTCCGCTACGTCATCAGGCATCGATGCACAGCTTAGAATCAAGAATGGGAAAGACGATCGATTTGAACGGTTATGACACGCTTTTGCCAACATCTCTTTGCCTGTCCCTGTATCGCCTTCAATTAATAGAGGCTGATCCAGCATAGCCAATTTCTTAGCTTGGCTGATCAAGGCTTTATGGCGATTAGAGACACCAACAAAGTGTTCGAAACCTAGGTTGTTCTGTTCTGGGATTGAATCTGGCGAGTTCATCTCTTGATTACAAGAGCGAATCGTCATTACTGCGCTTGCCAGTACCGCTTCGTTGACATCACCACCAAGGTAAATCGGCAGGATCTCAATAGAGAAATCTAAACCATCTAACACGACAACTTCACGATGACGCGTTACATCGCCTTCGATCCAGCGAGCAAAGTTAAAGCTAGGAACAAACGTCGCTAGCGGTTCACCGATGACTGCGTCTTCTTGCTTATTAAAAAGGTTCAATGCAGCGTGGTTAGCCATATCGACTGAGCCTTTAAGGTCAATCGCAATCACAGGATCAGGTAGGTTTGCCAGCAGAGCAATCAGCTCTGTGTTATGCCTTTCGCTTGGCATAAATTGGATTTTACGTACATCCTTCACACCTGAAATTCGGCGAATTTCAGCCATAAGTTCACTAAAAGCATCAAAATCAATATCAGGGCAGTTTAGATAAATAATACCTTTAACATCAATTTCGATTCCTCTTAAATCAATGCTTTTTGAGGCCAAGATATCGAGCAACTCACGCGTTAAGCCGAGTCTGTCTTCACACAATACTTCAAGACGCACAAATAGTCCTATTATAGGTGTCAGGATAAGTTGACAGTAGTGTGGATTAAGCTCTGAGTTCAGTCAAGAAGAAGAGTAAACATATGTTTACTCTTCTTCTCAAACTATTGAGCTTCAAATGCTTTATTTAAGAGTGATACGCTTTATTTCAGATAGGACGGCTTTGCGGAGGTCTGCCAATTTTACTTTTCGTTCGTTATGCCAAGGCATAGGACGCAGTAATGTCATGGCTTTTAAGCCCAATCTTGCAGTAAGGATACCGACACCTAGACCCTGCCCTGCTCGAGCTGAAACCTTGCCTGCAAGATCCATCGAGACGAGGTCCATACTCGCGTCTATCGCAAGTTCACTGGCACCCGCTGCTGCCATGTTGATTAACACCAATTTAAATAGCTTAATCCTAGACCAGTAGCCAAGCTCAATGCCATACACATCAGCAAGCTTGTCGATCATGGTGAAATTTCGCCAAGCCACCAGCAACATATCAGCCGCCGCCAATGGACTCACTGCAACCAAAGCCGCCGATTCGGTCGAAAACTTAGTGACGATTTGAGTCGCTACTTTGTCTTGTTGACTCACGACTAACGCATCGTACATATCCAACACTTCTGCATCACTGTGTGCTGGGTTAATGCTGTTTCGCCACTTATCGTGAGAAGGAGACTCAGCGATAATGCCACCTTGCTTGGCGATGTTTTCACAGAACGCTTTGCCCTTGCCGACACTTTGACTTTGGAGTAGCTCTTCACTCTGCTCTTGGACACTAAAGTGATCTTTAAGTGAACGCAGTTTCCACAGCTCTTTGCCTATCGCGCCTGAACCCAATGAAGCAATGGCAGCAATAAAGCCTGCCCAACCTAACGCAAGCCAGTCAGCGGTTTGAATAGCAGTAATGACCGATTCAATTGCTTGCCATCCAACTAGGCCAGAAAAAGCGACCAATAAACCCGTTCCAAACCACTTCTTCTTTTTGCTCGGTCGAATCACTTGTTCCAATTGCTGCTCAGCTTCACCATCAAGTTCGGCTTCCACTTGCGGTGCGACAGGGACAAATTTCTCTTGCTCTGTGAACAGTTGTTGAGCACCTAAATCCGGGCCAACGTCGGTCTTGTCTTGCTCATCAAAAGAGGTCTTCAACGGTTCATTAAAGACCTGCTTTGTTTTTAATTCACTCATTTTGATTGCCTCAATTACTTCAACTTGTCGCCAATGAGATACTCTAAAACCTTGTCGACTCTTAGATGTTGGCAAGGCTCATCGGAATGTTGCTCCATCGGTCTAAAGCTCGTGAAATCAAACTGGTTGGTTTCCCAATACTGTTTGTTGGGCAACTTACGCGGCACCTCTCCCGGATACATGGTTTGAGGGACATTATCCAAAGTCACACCTTGCAACGCCGGAACATTGTCTGAGCCAGACGAGATATAACCCGCGCTGGTCGCTTGAATAGACGCGATACTCATACAACTCATGTCGATGTGTTCAAACGCCGCCTGCTGCCAAGCCGGATGTACCATCTGTTGTAACAGTGACACCAAGTTCGGATGTTGATCCGGTGTCACGTGGTCAGCCTTGGTGGCTGCAAACAAGATCTTGTCGATCTTCGGCGCAAATAAACGTCTTAAGATATTGCTTCGACCGTACTTAAAGCTCTTAAGTAACTGTTCTAACGCGCCACGCATATCCATGAAAGAGTCATAGCCCGCATTAAGTGGCTGTAAGCAATCCACCAACACGATTTGTCTGTCGAACGTCGCGAAGTGATTCTTGTAGAACGCTTTCACGACCTTCTGTTGATACTCTTCATAACGCGCTTTCAGTACCGCATAGTTACTTGTTTTTGAGAACTTACCCTCAGGTGCGAGACACGGGAAGAATTGCAACACAGGCGCGCCTTCAAGCTCACCCGGTAATACGAATCGACCCGGTTGTACCCAATGCAGTCCGTTACTTTTACAAGTATGAAGGTACTTGGTGTAACTATCGGCAATCGCGACCAGTTTTTTTTCGTCTGCTTCTGCTAGCAAATCGATATCACCACGCATGGCGTTCCAATGTTGCGAGTAGGTTTCTCTGTCACCTTTCAATGCGGCAAACTGAGATTGGCTCCAGGTATCGAAGTCCATGTCCAGTAACGGCAAATCAAGCAGCCATTCACCTGGATAATCGACAATATCGAGGTAAAGGGTGCTGTTTTTACTCAGCAGCTTTTTCGCGCCCTTCGCAGGCTTATATTTGATGGCTAGACGAATCTCACTGACATCACGCGTTGGCACTGGCCATTCTGGTGGCTGTGCATTCAACGACTCCATCGCTTCATCGTAAGAGAAGCGTGGAATCATCATGTTGTGTTGCGGGATGCGCTTTGCGCCAATAATTCTTCCATCTCTCGCAGATGCAAGCAGTGGCAAGTTTTTGTGGGTAGACGTATGAAGAAGCTGATTAACCAGCGAAGTAATGAATGCTGTCTTACCCGCACGAGAGAGCCCCGTGACCGCTACTCGAATATGAGAATCCGTTCCTCTGCTTATAAAGTCACTCATTTCTTGAGTTAGGTGTTTCATTTGAACGACTCCGTGATAGTTAGGCTAGCTGGTTATGATAATAGAAAGGCAAGCCTATGTTCTTTCCCAATTGGGATAGTTTGTATGCTTTTGCTTATGTTGATGTTGATGTTGATGTTGATGAGTATGCAATACACATTCTTAATGCTAGATGAATAAAAGCCCCTGACTACATTCATAATCAGGGGCTTTAGAATTTTTGCACGATATCCGACGTCTAATCGTCTTCAATCAACTTGTAGATAACAAACAGTGCAATCTCTGCAATTAGCCAAAGCGCACATGTAATCGTCACGTATTTATTATCAAAGATACTGATCCCTTTCAAGATCAGGTCGTAGCCAACAAAAGCACCAATCACCACTGCCAAGATAATCTGTAGGATCTGAATAAAACGAGGCATTCCTCTCTCCTATGTTCTTATATCAAACTATGTGTTTATCACTATATCATTGATAATAAGACAAAAGTGCAGATAATGCTGCACTTTTGTCTTTAACTTTCTGTCAAAAATTGCAATTCAAACGCTGAAGTTAGCGACAATTACGATTTTTTGGCATCGATTAATTACGCTTTCTCAGCTTCAGCAATCTTCACTTTCCACGTGTCAGGGCCGATCTGGTGTGCGTTCACGCCGTTAGAGTCAACCGCTACCGTTACAGGCATATCTTCAACTTCAAACTCGTAAATCGCTTCCATACCGAGATCTTCAAACGCAACAACGCGTGCTTTTTTAATTGCTTTTGCGACTAAATAAGCTGCACCACCAACCGCCATTAGGTAAACCGCTTTGTGCTCTTTGATTGATTCAACCGTTGCAGGGCCACGTTCCGCTTTACCGATCATGCCCATAATGCCAGTTTCGTTCAGCATCATGTCAGTGAACTTATCCATACGTGTTGAAGTTGTTGGGCCCGCAGGACCTACCGCTTCATCACCTACAGCATCAACAGGACCCACGTAGTAAATGAACTTGCCTTTGAAATCAACGCCGGCTGGTAAGCCTTCGCCGCTTTCTAGCATGCCTTGAATACGTTTATGAGCAGCATCACGACCGGTTAAGATCTTACCTGACAGAAGAACCGTTTCGCCGGTCTTCCACTCTTGTACGTCTTCTTTAGTCACTTCATCAAGGTTAACACGGCGTGTATTTGCGCCCGCTTCCCAAGTGATGTCTGGCCACTCTTCTAACTTAGGTGGCGTTAGCTCTGCTGGGCCGCTGCCATCTAGCGTGAAGTGAACGTGACGCGTTGCTGCACAGTTCGGGATCAAGCAAACTGGCTTAGATGCTGCGTGTGTTGGTGCTGTTTTGATTTTTACGTCAACCACAGTCGTTAGACCGCCAAGACCTTGTGCACCAATACCTAGCTTGTTTACACGGTTGAAGATGTCTAGGCGAAGCTCTTCTTCTGCGTTCTCAGGGCCTTTTTCGATAAGCTCTTGAATATCGATGTGTTCCATCAAAGATTCTTTCGCTAGCACAGCTGCTTTCTCAGCCGTACCGCCAATGCCTATACCTAGCATACCCGGTGGACACCAGCCTGCACCCATTGTTGGTAACGTCTTCTCTACCCATTCTGCAATATCATCAGAAGGGTTCAGCATAACCATCTTGGTTTTGTTCTCAGAACCGCCGCCCTTAGCCGCGATTTGAATTTCAACTTTGTTGCCTGGAATCATATTAATGTGGACAACCGCTGGTGTGTTGTCTTTGGTATTAATACGCTTACCTGCAGGGTCCATTAGGACAGATGCACGCAATGGGTTATCTGGGTTGTTGTAAGCTTGACGAACGCCTTCATCAACCATCTGTTGTACTGTTTGATCCGTTTCCCACCTAACATCCATACCGATGTTCACGAAACAAGTAACAATACCCGTATCCTGACAAATTGGACGATGGCCTTCCGCAGACATGCGCGAGTTGATAAGAATCTGAGCGATCGCATCTTTAGCTGCTTGGCTCTCTTCTTTCTCGTACGCTTTTTCTAGGGCTTGGACAAAGTCTAAAGGGTGATAATAAGAAATGTACTGAAGTGCGTCAGCGACACTGCTGATCACATCTTGCTTACGAATAACCGTCATTGCATGCCTCTTTATTGTTCTGGTTCCATGTGGGTTCACAGTTTGACTATATGTGCCAAATCGAATTAGGTGGTTTAGCTTTTTATTGTGTTGAGCTGTATTTAGTTGCTTTAGCAATCACTTGCATAGCTTTAAACTAAACCACTTGGATTACTCCGTTCTAATCAAGAACCCATTTTATTTTCAATTTATGATACTCTTGCTTCCTCTCACACGCCATGCAGTGATCGAACTCTTTGTCACAAATTAAACAAATGAATAACAACGAATTTCGCTCTATCCAAATCAAGCCGCTTGAATATCAATCAACTTTAGCTAAACAGCTGTTTTCCCATATTGAAAACCTGCCGTGGGCAATGCTATTACGCTCCGCTTCAGAAAGCCACGTTGATAGTCGATACGATATTTTAGTTGCTCAACCCATCGCCACCTTCGAGACAATCGGTGCAGAAACGACCGTTAATGTTAATGAGACGTGCGAGGTTTCAGACTCTGATCCTTTCGAACTACTCGACCAATATCAGCAACAATTATTGCCTGCGACTAAAGAGCACACTCAGTTGCCATTCGTTGGCGGCGCTTTAGGCTATTTTAGCTATGATTTAGGGCGCAGAGTCGAGACACTTCCATCACTCGCAAAGCGTGATATTGAAGCACCTGACATGGCAGTTGGCTTGTATGAATGGGCTGTTATCGTTGACCACCAATTGAAAACGGCGTGTATTGTCGGTAGCAATATCGATGAACATCATGATTGGCTAATGCAGCAGATGGCTCAATCACACCTATCACATGCGCCCTTTGGGTTAACCACACCGTGGCAATCCAATATGAGCGAAGAGAGCTACGCCACTAAGTTCGATAGTGTTCAAGAGTACCTGTTATCCGGGGACTGCTATCAGATTAACTTAGCTCAGCGCTTCAATGCCCAATACCAAGGTAGTGAATGGCTGGCTTATGACAAGTTAGAACAGTACAACTCAGCGCCCTTTTCGGGTTTTATCCGTTTGGCCGACTGCGCAATCATCAGTGTTTCGCCAGAGCGTTTCTTAGAACTCAAAGACAACGTCATTGAAACCAAGCCAATCAAAGGCACACGACCTCGTTCTGAGGACCCGATGATTGATAATGCCAACGCGCAAGACCTAGCAAGCGCCGATAAAGATCAGGCGGAAAACTTGATGATCGTCGACCTACTTCGTAATGACATTGGCCGAGTAGCAAAACCGGGCACAGTGCATGTACCAAAGCTCTTCGATATTGAAAGCTTCCCTGCCGTGCACCACTTAGTGAGCACGATACGAGCGGACCTTGATGACCAATACTCTGCAACTGACCTTCTGAGAGCCTGTTTCCCTGGAGGATCGATTACTGGCGCACCAAAAGTTCGCGCGATGCAGATCATTGAAGAGTTAGAACCGCATCGACGTTCAGCGTACTGCGGCAGTATTGGCTACATCAGCCGAAATGGCAGAATGGATACCAGTATTACCATTCGTACATTAGTCGCCGAGAACAACACGCTTTATGCTTGGGCTGGCGGTGGTGTGGTATTTGATAGTGATTGTGCTTCTGAATACCAAGAAACACTGGATAAGCTGAGTCGAATTCTACCGATACTTGAAGATTGCTAAACCTAGTGTCATTAACTGCGAGTTCCGTAGCTTAACGGCTAGCAAAAGTTCGATATAAAAAGAAACCGAAGGATCGTAAGATCACTTCGGTTTTTTAGTCTGTAAGTTAGAGTACATAACTCACAACGCTTTATTCGCGTGTTTAAGCGACCTTCACCGCAGATACACCCCACTTCTTAAGCATCTCTTTCAGATCGTTGGCGGTGTAAGGTTTACTCAAGATGTCATCCATCCCACACTGAATACAACGTTCGCGTTCTTCCAATGTCGTTCCGGCGGTCAGTGCCACAATAGATTTAACGTAACCCTTCTCTCTTAGCTTCTCTGTTGCTTCAAACCCGTCCATAACAGGCATTCTGCAATCCATGAATACAATATCGTATTCATTGTCTGACGCGAGTTCAAACCCTTCGACACCATTGCTTGCGATAGCAGGTTCAATCTCATGTTTACGAAGCATTTGCTGGATGATGATCTGGTTCATCTTAATATCATCAACCACCAGCACTTTAAGTAGTGACAATTCCGCCTCATACTCAAAGCCCTTGGCGACACTATCACTCTCTGCCGGAACATCGACAACTTGAAGAGGAATCGAGATGGTAAAGGTCGTGCCTGAACCAACGACACTGGTCACCCCAATATCACCATTCATCAGAGCCACCAGTTTGCGACAAATCGCTAACCCAAGTCCTGTACCCTCATAGTTCCGACTACTTGAGTTATCTGCCTGCGTAAAAGGTTCAAACAGCGTCTTATGTGCTGATTCAGCAATTCCGACTCCAGTATCTTCTACAGAGAAAACAAATTGGTTTTTGTCCCATTCGATATCGACATTCACATGTCCTTCTTCTGTAAATTTAATCGCATTACCGATTAAGTTCACAAACAGCTGAGTGATGCGCTCTAAATCACCTTGGAAATGGGAGGGAACATTTGACGCAACACTGATATTAAATTCAAGCTGCTTCTCGATTGCTCGATTGACGAAAATACTATCAATCGTGTTTCGCAAGTCATTCAGGGCAAATTTCTTTGGAATAAGCTCTAACATCCCTGCGTTAATTTTGCTGTAATCCAATAGATCATTAATGATGGTTCGGAGAAACTCTCCAGATTGGCTCAGGTTGTTCACTATCTCACGCTGAGAGCTATTCAGTTCGGTATCACTGATCAACTCGGCACTGCCTAGTAAGCCATTAAGTGGAGTTCTTAACTCATGATTAATCATGGCCACAAAGTCACGCGTTGCCCTTTCGGACTCTTCCGCTCGTTTACGTGATTCAATATTTCGGTTGATTGCTAGTTGATGGGTTAAGGCACTGCAGATAAGGTCCGTGACCAACAACAGTTGGCTTTGGATAAACTCGTAGTCTTGGTCTAACAACCTGACTCTGACGATTAACGCACCAACTATGACTTTTTCAACCTCTAAGGGCACGGTCAGTAGGTTGTCTTGCCAATGAGGTTCTTGAATGTCTTGCTCTAACACCTCGACAGTCTCATCGCCATAATCATAGGTCTGTAACTGAGGGATGAGCTTGGGAGGTAGAATCAAACGACTGGCTTCGATTAAGTAACTGTTAGTCACGTTGGTCGTTAGTTCAGATAGCATGACATCATCGAGATCATTTCTTAGAAACGCGCGCCCAAAATCAATCAACAGGTTGTCGATTTGTTCTTGGAATTCAATGCGGCGTATATTCGCGTTGGAGCGCTTTTCTAACTGACGCAAAGCAAGCTCAAGCTGTTGGTTAGCCTCGAACAGTTCGAGGCTCTTCTGTTCCAACAATCCTTCAGCCGCTTTCCTTGCCGCGATTTGACGCTTAAGCTTCTTCTCTAGGGCAGATGCCAGATCCATATTACTTTTCTACTTTGAGATTAAACCTAACCACGCTTTGGTCATCATTTTGTGGCGTCATCTCCACCGCGATAGATTCACCGTGGTATTCAGCACATCCTTCAATAAGCCCTAAGCAAACATGAGACATACACCTTGCGCTTTTGTAGTCAAAAACAAGTTGTGCTTCGTTCGTGGTGATAAAACTGAATTCAGGTGGCTCAGCATCTGGATAGAGCTTCTTCACTTCAACATGAATGTAACGCTCTACGTGCTGAATAAATTGAAAGGTGGTATTGCTGTGAGCAAGGCTCGCTTTATTCGGTAATGAGGCCAGTAAGTTCTTAAATACAGACTGCCCAAACACGCGTTGCAAGCTTGCCGCATCAATATCGGTTTTCTTACTCAAGTTGATAATCAACCTGACAAGGTCTTTGTGGTCGTAACTGCCGACCGACGTATAGATCCCTTCATCTTCTGACATTTCTAGAACTTCTTCCAAAAGCTCTAGCCCAAACTTGTCTTCAACAAGCTCTAAAAATTCGGTGAATATGATTCCTTTCATCTCATACCTTTTCTTCTATTTCTTTTTAGAATGGTCCACTAAGTTATTGTTATCAAATTCTTAAACAAAAAATCTACGTTTCGTCACCCAATTTTATGACATGGGTAACGCTTACTCGCCTGTATGCACATATTGAATATAGCAAAAATCGTCATTTTGAGGAGATTCATCGGTAAACAGCCTCTCATGACGCCCAATTGATAACTAAAAGAGGGAAAGTGAATGAAGAAAAACTCGATATTGGTAATCAACCCACGGTTATGTCTATACTTAAAATCATAATAATCAATATATTGGCTTGATATGAATAAAGAAAACTTCCTTCAGCAATTCCAACTTAACCCTACCGTTGGCTATCATCCTGAGTCAGTAGAGCGTGTTTCGCACATCAGTGGCGAGCAATTACGTAAAGCGGCAGTGGTGGTAGGTTTAGTTGAAAGAGAAGATGGTTTACATGTCATTTTTACTAAAAGAGCGGCTCATTTAAAGCATCACCCCGGCCAAGTCAGCTTTCCTGGTGGTAAACACGAACTTTCTGACCCTTCTATGCAATTCACTGCACTCAGAGAGCTCCATGAGGAGGTGGGAATTCGATCGGATCAAGTTAAAATTATTGGGCAATTACCAGCATTGAGTACTATTAGTAAATTTTCTGTGACGCCGATTATTGCCATGGTCGATCCTGACTATGAAGCCATCATTGATGAGAACGAAGTTGCCTCAATTTTTGAGGTACCCGCTACCTATGTTTTAGACCAAGCCAAGTTACACAGCCACACTGTTAACTTTAAACAAATCAAGCATCGGGTTTTTGCGATGCCTTTCCAAGAGCACCTAATTTGGGGCGTTACGGCGCAAATTATCCAATCGCTGCAGCAACACGTACTGCAACGAATCACATAGCAACTACGTTTTGTTTAATCTCTGTTAACAAAATCCAGACTTTCTATGGAACAGATTTATTAATGCAATTTTACGCAAACGTTTCCCTGGTATAAATCTATACAACCCCGCCTTTCGCATAAATAAAACTAATACCAGGCATAAACATAAATCACATGTAGCACGCTATTTTCGTGATCAAAAATTCGTTTTTCGCATATCATGTGACACGCCGTTTCATTACATGATTTAGATCTATTTTTTGCAGAAGAAAATTCTGCAGAATTAGCCCCGACTTATTTCCTGTTCCCAAAAAATGAGTAATTTAACATGAACACAACAACTTCTTCGGCAAATGCCGTTAAAGATTCAAGCAAGTTTAACTATAAAGATTTTACCTGGTGTTTATCACTATTCGGTACAGCAGTTGGTGCTGGCGTACTATTCCTTCCAATCAAAGCTGGTGCGGGTGGTTTTTGGCCATTAGTTATCCTAGCTCTAATTGCGGCACCAATGACTTGGTTCGCACACAAATCTCTAGCTCGTTTCGTACTGTCTGCTAAAAACCCTGAAGCTGATATTACAGACACAGTTGAAGAGCACTTCGGTAAGACTGGCGCAAACATTATTACTTTTGCTTACTTCTTCGCTATCTACCCGATCGTTCTTATCTACGGTGTTGGTATCACAAACACAGTTGATTCTTTCCTAGTAAACCAAATGGGTATGGAATCTATTCCTCGTCCTCTTCTTTCTGGTGCACTTATCCTTGCTATGACAGCAGGTGTTGTATTCGGTAAAGAGCTGATGCTTAAAGCAACTTCAGCAATGGTTTACCCACTAGTATTCATCCTACTAGCGCTATCTTTTTACCTAGTTCCTGATTGGAACACTTCAATGATGGACGTAAGCCCAGAATGGTCAACAATGCCTTCTATTATCTGGCTTGCTATTCCAATCATCGTGTTCTCTTTCAACCACAGCCCAATCATTTCACAGTTCTCTAAAGAGCAACGTCGTGTATACGGTGATGACGCAGTTAAGAAAACTGACGCGATCACTGGTGGCGCAGCAATGATGCTGATGGGTTTTGTAATGTTCTTCGTATTCTCTGTAGTGCTTTCTCTATCTCCAGAGCAACTAGCAACAGCACAAGCACAGAACATCTCTGTTCTTTCTTACCTAGCAAACGTACATGAGTCTCCACTTATCTCTTACATGGGTCCTCTAGTAGCGTTCGCAGCGATTACTTCTAGCTACTTCGGTCACTTCCTAGGTGCTCACGAAGGTCTTGTTGGTCTAATCAAGTCTCGCTCTGGTTCTTCAGTAAGCACTATCGAAAAAGCATCTCTAGCGTTCATCGTTGTTACTACTTGGATTGTTGCGGTAGTTAACCCAAGTATCCTAGGTATGATTGAAACAATGGGTGCTCCAATGATTGCAGCTATCCTGTTCCTAATGCCTGTATTCGCGATGCAAAAAGTACCAGCAATGGCTAAGTACAAAACTTCAGCACCTGTACAAATCTTTACAGCTTTATGTGGTCTAGCGGCTATTAGTTCTGTAATCTACGGCGCTCTTTAATCTCAAGCCCTTTTTATAAGATGGCATCCATCTTATATCACGAGATTAGACAAAAAATATAATGATAATAAATGAGCCTCCCTACTCCCCTTGGGAGGCTCTCTTTTTGAGGTAATCGCTATGATTAGTGTATTTGATATCTATAAAATCGGTGTTGGTCCATCGAGCTCACACACAGTTGGACCAATGAAAGCGGGTAAAGAATTTATTGATGACCTACGTTCAATGGGAAAATTGCGCGACATCACTAAAATCACCGTGGACGTATATGGATCACTATCACTGACAGGGAAAGGTCACCACACAGATATCGCAATCATCATGGGTCTTGCTGGCAATACTCCTGAGCGTGTTGATATCGATTCTATTGCTGGCTTCATTGCTCGCGTAGAAGAAACTGAGCGCCTTCCTGTTGGCATGCACTGTCATACAGTATCGTTCCCACGCGATGGCGGTATGAACTTCCACACTAGCAACCTTTCTCTACACGAGAACGGCATGAGCATTCATGCATGGGTTGGTGACGAAGTTGCATACTCAAAAACGTACTACTCAATTGGTGGCGGTTTCATCGTTGACGAAGAGAACTTCGGCAAAGAAGAAGAAAACCCAATCAAAGCACCTTACGAATTCACAACAGCTGAAGAGCTGGTTAATCAGTGCAAAGAAAGCGGTCTTTCTATCAGTACACTGGTTATGAAAAACCAAGCAGCGTTCCACTCAGACGAAGAGTCTCGCACTTACTTCGCTAACATCTGGAAAACTATGCGTGAGTGTATGGATCGCGGTATGAATACTGAAGGTATCCTGCCTGGTCCACTACGTGTTCCTCGCCGTGCAGCAGCACTTCGCCAACAGCTAATGACTTCAGAAAAAACAACCAATGATCCAATGTCGGTTGTTGACTGGGTAAACATGTTTGCTTTCGCAGTAAACGAAGAAAATGCAGCTGGCGGCCGTGTAGTAACGGCACCAACAAACGGCGCATGTGGCATCATCCCTGCTGTATTGGCTTACTACGATAAGTTCATCCAAACAGTGACAGAGAAAGATTACATCCGTTACTTCGCAGCTTCTGGCGCGATCGGTGGTCTTTACAAGCGTAACGCTTCAATCTCTGGTGCTGAAGTTGGCTGTCAGGGTGAAGTTGGTGTGGCATGCTCTATGGCTGCTGCTGGTCTTGCTGAGCTTATGGGTGGTAGCCCTGAGCAAGTATGTATGGCTGCAGAAATCGGCATGGAGCACAACCTAGGTCTAACATGTGACCCAGTTGCTGGCCAAGTACAAGTACCATGTATCGAGCGTAACGGTATTGCTGCAGTTAAAGCAATCAACTCGACTCGTATGGCGCTTCGTCGCTCTTCTGCTCCTACTGTTTCTCTAGATAAAGTTATCGAAACAATGCTAGAAACAGGTAAAGACATGAACGCTAAATACCGTGAGACATCTCAAGGTGGTTTGGCTGTTAAGGTTGTTTGTTAATCATTCTGAATTAATAAACCGATAATAAAAAAGGAACGCCGCGGCGTTCCTTTTTTGTATCTGAAGCTTTTGGAGCTAAAGCTTGGTGACTGATTGATTCAACCGACCAAATTGTTTTGTTAAATCACTTGCGAGATAAGCAGGAAACAACCAAACAGCAGTGAGAACAACATCATTGCGCTGCCACCTTCTGCTCGGTATCGGTCATCAGCAACTTTCATGAAGCGCTGCTTGTGAACCATAACCAGAGGAACAAACACCGCTAGGAACACCAAGATGATGCCTGCGTAATTCAGCACTTGTAGGAACTTGTCTGCAGCAAGCAATGAACCCGCCAACGGCAAGATAAAGCTAATGCAGTACGTTACCGCTGTATTTTGGTTGAACATGTCTTTGTTCTGGTTGAACAACGCCATTGCTACGCCAAAGAAAGAAGTCAACAACGCCAAGCCAGTGAAGGTAGACAAGACGTTACCCACCCAAGGAGACTGAGCCTCAAACGCCGCCATCAAATCTGATACGTTCTCAAAGCTACGGAATTGCTCTTCACTCAAGTTACCCACTACCGCAAACAACCAACACAAGTAACACACTAATGGGATCAGAGAACCGATGATCACCATGTTACGCAGCTGTTTGTCTGTCGCTTCGTGGTTGTAAGAAACCAAGGTTGGAATCACCACCATAAAGCCAAAGCTCGTAAACAGGATGGCACTGGTTTTGATTAGGTCAACGTGGTCATGGCTGGTTACCTGCATCAAGTTTTCTTGAGTCATGCTCGGCGCTAAGAAGGCCATGGTTGCAAACAAACTAGCAAGCATCACGAAGAACAATGCTCGATTGAGCTTATCAATCACACCAGTACCACTTGCGACTACTGCGCCAGCAAGCAAGGTAAACACGGTTTGGCTGGTAGTCGCGGTAATTTCGACGCCAAAGTTAGACAGTAACTTACTCAGCAAGTCACCTGCGCCCAGAATGTAAGCCATTAATAGGCAAATCAACAACGCGTATAGCAAGCCGTTGGTAAGCAACTGACCTTGTTTACCCAAGGTTTTTCGGGCAATAGAGTTTAATCCTAGACCGCCACCCGCTTTGATGGTCGCTTCTAGAAGTAGTAATGCTGCGTAAGTCGTACCGAAACAGATCAGTACCATAAGCAGTGTGCCGTAAAGCAATCCGAATTGAGCTAATACCATTGGGATCGCAAGCATACCAGCACCGAGAGCGGTACCAGCGATAATTAGGGAGCTACCCATCATTTTAATATTCATTGTTTTTAACTTATTTGTTTAGTTTTTATAGATGTGAGTCTTCGTTCATCGAGCGGATGACAAAGGAGTTCAGATAGAAATAAAGTTATAAAACGAATAACAATAGGAGCGATAAGCGGTAAAGAAGCGTGCAGAGACGTTGTCGAACAGGGCGTTCAAAGGGGAGCTTGTCTTAAAAGAGGTAAAACGAGAAGCGTGAGTAAGCATTAACTGATGTGGTGAACCTTCCGTAGGTTCAATAATCGGTGATGTAATCTTGAATTTCATGTATGTGTCCAATAAGTCACATTCCATAGTATTTGAAGCAGCGTATCCGTTGCTGCCCTACCTCTATCATAGAGGTCTTTTCATCTTATCGAATGAGCCTCGAAACACAACGCTATAACCACAATTTTTGCTATTAAATTGAACAAAACAACCATTTGGATATAAATTGACCACTAAGTCGTCTAAAACAATAGTCTTTATTGATAAAAGACAAGCGGACAAATACATCGAGCTAATTAACAACCTAGGCTTTTCTAATTATCAGCACAATCAAAACTCGATGCTGCACTTCAATTTTCCCAAAACAACAGTCTGTTTTAAGAACAGCGAGGAGCTTGAAGCGCGTTCCATTTCAACATCAGGTTCCGCACAAACTTGCTACATCACAGAAGCATAACCACAACCGGAGTGTGGTCACACAATTCGTTATACCCCATAGGTGGTAGGAATTCTTACTAGTACAGTATTTGCGTCATTATAATTAATAAAAACAAACACCTTATGCGCTCAACAATCACCTTTAAAATCCTAGTGGCCCTCGCCATCGTGTTCACCTTTTTGCTGGCAATATCGACCTATTTCCAATATTCGCAACAAAAGCAACTTGTAAACTCAGTGTTAAGTGAGCAGCTTCACGACAAAGCAAGTAACTACTTCGATAGCCTCAATATGATGATGCTCACCGGCACCATGGCACAAAAAGAGACCCTTCGTCAGAAAGCACTGGCTCAAGAAGGCATTGAAGACGTTCGTGTTTTACGCGCCGACGCTGTCAGCAAGTTATATGGCCCAGGTAATGACAACCAAACACCGGTTGACGATATTGATAAACGAGCGCTAGCGGGCGAAACCGTTATCGAACCTTTTTCTGCTGATTGGGGCAAAGGCTTGGTTATTGCTCTGCCAATGAAGTCGAGTGAAGATTACCGAGGAACCAATTGTGTCGCCTGTCATATGGCACCAGAAGGTGAAGTCTTGGGTGCGATTCGTCTCGAATATAACCTTAACCATGTTAACTCGCTGATTAACACTCAAACCATGGCTGCTATTGGCATTATGGCAGTGATCTCGTTTGCCGGATTTGTCCTTACGATGGGATTAATTCGTAAGATTATCGTGCGCCCGCTGCAACAGACTTCTCGCTTTATGACCCAAGTCAGCAACGATAAAAACCTATCCACTCGCCTGCCGGAACAAAGCAAGGATGAGATTGGCACGCTGGCTAACTCCATCAACTCGTTCATGGGAACCGTATCTGACAGCTTAGAAAAGGTACAAAGCACCTCGCACAAGTTAAATGCGTCTGCCAACCAACTGACTAGTGTCGCGCAAATTACCGAGCAAGCCGCCAGCGACCAGCAAAGCGAAACCGCAGAAGTGCAACACAATGTCGAAGGAATACAGGCACAGCAAGTCAATGTAGAACAAGCGACTTTAACAGCTTCAGAGCTTATCAATCACACCGCTGATGTGGCGTGTAAGAGTGCCAACCAAGCACACGAAGCAAGCACACGAAGCAAGCAGTGAGATAAAAAACCTCGTTAGCAGCATAGAAGAAGTGAAACACAAAATACTGACACTCAATGAGCAAACCGGAGAGGTCTCTTCAATATTGAGTGTGATTCGTGGCATTGCTGACCAAACCAATCTTCTGGCCTTGAATGCAGCAATTGAAGCGGCACGTGCGGGAGAACAAGGTCGTGGGTTTGCGGTGGTGGCTGATGAAGTTCGCCATCTTGCATCACGAACCGCTGAAGCAACAGGCAGTATTGAGTCAATCATTCATCAGTTCCAGCAAGGCAGCGAAGAGTCGCTGACTTCTGCCGATCGCGTTTGCGAACAAGCCCATCAAAGCTCAACCGATATCGACGCACTTTCAATTGAAATGAATGGTGTGGTCGAAGAGATGAAACAGGTGCTGGCTCACGCACAGAATATTCAGCAGCAAACGCAATCCACCACACAAGCGACTCAAGATGTTCAACAAAAGGTTGAAACCATCACCTCTCACGCCAACAACACATCGCAATCCGCGGCTGAAACTCGCAACATCAGCAATGACTTAGAAGAGCTATCTGATCATCTTGAATCGCTGATTAATCAGTTTACTTTGTCGAGTACAAAGAAGAAGTCATAGATCGCCAACAAAAAAGCGCTCAACAATGAGCGCTTTATCTTCATAGCAACGTCTAATTCAGGCTTTCAGGCTTTCAGGCTTTCAGGCTTTAAAAGAACCGTAAACCAAGATTAGTGCGTAATGGAAACCGCGGTTAAGTCTTTATGCTTGTGATACATCGCGTGTTTGACTATCAGGTTCGCACTCACGCTATCCATTCCTGACACTTCAACGTAAGCCCCTTTTTTACGGAACTTGAACACAACCTTATCAAGCGCCTCGACCGAGGTATTATCTAAGAATGACGCATCCGATATATCGATGGTCACTAAAGAGGTCGCGTTGTCATAATCAAATAAGTCGACAAACGCATCTGACGAAGCAAAGAAGACATGGCCTTTTACTCGGTGAATGGTGTGCATTTCGTTTGTCACGACTTCATCGGATATAAACACCATGGATTTGCTGGCATGTGCATAAAACAGAGCCGACAGCACCACGCCAACCGCAACACCTATTGCTAAATTATGAGTAAACACCACCACCGCCACGGTTGCTAGCATGGTTACATTGGTTGGCAGTGTGTGATCTTTAAGCTCAACAATGGAACGCCATGAGAATGTGCCGATAGAAACCATGATCATCACAGACACTAAAGCGGCCATCGGTATCAGCTTCAACCAATCAGAAACAAACACCACCATTAGCAACAAAACCACCCCAGCGATCATGCTGGACAATCGGGTTAAGCCACCTGATTTGATGTTAATGATCGACTGACCGATCATTGCGCAGCCCGCCATTCCACCAAAAAGGGAAGCCACGATGTTCGCAACGCCCTGCCCTTTACACTCATTGTTTTTATTGCTTTCAGTATCAGTCAGGTCATCGACTATGGTCGCTGTCATCAAGGATTCCAACAAGCCAACCAGAGACAGAGCAATCGAATATGGCAGGATGGTTGCAAGCGTCTCAAACGTGAATGGAATATTAGGAATCAAGAACACAGGCAGTGAATCGGGAAGCTTTCCCATATCGCCAATCGTTCTCACATCTAAGCCGAAGAGCAAACTAATGATTGTCAGAGCAACAATCGCGACCAGTGGGGAAGGTATTGCACGACCAAACTTGGGAAAATAAGGAAGCAGATAAATGATCGCCAAACCCAAAGCGACTAACACGTAAACGCTTGACGGGAAGTTGATTAATTCAGGAAGTTGAGCCATGAAAATTAGAATGGCGAGCGCGTTAACAAATCCAGTAATCACCGATTTGGAAACGAAATTCATCAGGTTACCAAGCTTGAGATACCCAGCTGCGATCTGAATGACGCCAGCTAGAAATGAAGCGGCGAGTAGATATTCTAGTCCGTGCTCTCTCACTAAAGTGACCATTAGTAGCGCCATAGCGCCTGTTGCACCGGAAATCATTCCCGGACGACTGCCAACCAAAGCAGTGACGACACAAATACAGAACGAGGCATAGAGCCCTACTTTAGGGTCAACGCCTGCAATAATTGAAAATGCGATGGCTTCAGGGATCAATGCGAGTGCAACCACAATCCCAGATAATGAATCTCCTTTAACGTTTGATAAGCAATGTTTTTTTAAATAATTAAGCATGTAATTCTCTTTTACTTGTACAGCCAGTCCTGCCTTGTTGAGACATAATTTGATCGACTGTTTTTCTTGAATGAGCGAGCGCTCGAAAAGTGCGGGTGTAGAGAGAATGCAGGGGTTAAGGCGGCGTAATTAACACGTAGATATTAAACTCCTCTTGTACTTTAGTGGGAAATTAAGAAGGTGATCAAGTCCAAAATGACTGAATCCGCGCCAATATAGAGTGAGTCTCAACACAATCACACTCCCATTATTGAAAACAAAGGTTTCGATTACCCCATGCTCGTTCAGCAGCTCACATAGGGTGAAAGGTAAGGCTGACGCTAAGATCGAACAAAAAACACACCCTCAAACCTATTTATCGTCAGTAGACACAATATTTCTTTCACCAAGCAAGAATAAAGGTTGAAGCTGTCGGTATGACAGGTAATATGTTCAATCGATTTAAAAAGTTTATACAACTTAATGTTTCGGCTAATTATTGTGCAAATGTATATTTATTTGCAGCAATGCCAGAGACTTTGAGTTGAATTTGTCCCTCAATGGAGAATGAAATCAACATGACTTACGCGCCTGTAACAGACGTACTTGGCGGCAAGCTAGCGGTAGACAGTGAAGTAACTGTTCGCGGCTGGATCCGTTCACGTCGTGATTCCAAAGCTGGAATCTCTTTCCTTGCCATTTATGACGGCTCTTGTTTCGACCCGATTCAGGCCGTGGTTCCTAATAATCTTAATAATTACGAAAACGAAGTATTAAAGCTAACAACTGGCTGCTCTGTTGAAGTAACGGGTAAGATTGTTGAGTCTCCTGCGAAAGGTCAAGACTTCGAACTAGCAGCAACTGACGTTAAAGTTGTAGGCTGGGTTGAAGACGCTGACACTTACCCAATGGCTAAGACGCGTCACTCTATCGAGTACCTTCGTGAAGTTGCTCACCTACGTCCACGTACAAACGTGATTGGCGCAGTAGCACGTGTACGTAACTGTCTATCTCAAGCGATTCACCGTTTCTACCACGAGCAAGGTTTCTTCTGGACTTCTGCTCCGCTTATTACTGCATCTGATGCAGAAGGCGCTGGTGAAATGTTCCGTGTTTCTACGCTAGACATGGAAAACCTACCACGCACTGAAAAAGGCGACGTAGACTTCAACGAAGATTTTTTCGGTAAAGAGACGTTCCTAACAGTATCTGGCCAACTTAATGCTGAAGCTTATGCTTGTGCACTAAGCAAGGTTTACACGTTCGGTCCTACGTTCCGTGCTGAAAACTCAAACACAAGCCGCCACCTAGCTGAGTTCTGGATGGTTGAGCCTGAAGTTGCGTTTGCAGACCTTAACGATGTAGCGAAACTGGCTGAAGACATGCTTAAGTACGTTTTCGCTGCTGTTCTTGAAGAGCGCCGCGACGACCTTGAGTTCTTCGCTTCTCGCATCGACAAGCAAGCAATTACTCGTCTAGAGCAATTCGTAGACGCTGATTTCGCACAAGTTGACTACACTGACGCAATCCAAATCCTACTAGACTCTGGTAAGAAATTTGAGTTTGACGTTGAGTGGGGCATCGACATGTCTTCTGAGCATGAGCGTTACCTAGCTGAAGAGCACTTCAAAGCACCTGTTATTGTTAAGAACTACCCGAAAGACATCAAAGCTTTCTACATGCGCTTAAACGACGACGGCAAAACAGTTGCAGCAATGGACGTACTTGCACCAGGCATCGGTGAAATCATCGGTGGTGCACAACGTGAAGAGCGTCTAGACATTCTAGACGAGCGTATGATTGCTATGGGTATCGACCCTGAGCACATGAGCTGGTACCGCGACCTACGTAAATACGGTACAGTGCCACACGCTGGTTTCGGTCTTGGTTTCGAGCGTCTAGTATCTTACGTAACAGGTATGGGTAACGTTCGTGACGTGATTCCATTCCCACGTACACCACGCTCTGCAAACTTCTAATTCGAAACCTATTCGATATTAAAAGTTAAGAACAAACAAAAACCTCCGCACTTGCGGAGGTTTTTTTATGTTCGGAATAAAACGAGTCCAGATGCTTCTGCGTGCCACTATCTGAGACTCATTATTTCAAAAGCTAATCCACATCTTGGTCGATAGCGTATTTTATTGCAAGACCGCAAATTGCCATCATAACGAATGGGATCGCGGCAGTGGTGTATTCCGCCCACGCCATATCAGCGAATGCTTTTGCCAGCAGTACGTGGCCGAGAATAAGCAGAAGCGCACACACAATAGCGACAATAATCAGCTTAACTTCATTTCCCATAGTCATTTTCAACATAACGGTATCTCCAATATTTGGTCTACCGTTATTGAATCACAACTCTTTGGTCAATTAGGCGTACAGTTACCCCACAAACAACCCGTACAGTTGGAATGATTGTCTTTTTTATGAGGGACTTAAGGTTTTACGAATGCGTAAGTTGATGTGCCAGTTTGCCAAGCCAGATGAGCGCCTGTTCTTTCTCTTCTGTCAGTTCATAAGAGAAGTTCAATCGTATCGCGTTATCCACTCTGCCATGCTCACTAAACAGATCGCCAGATGCAACGCTAATACCTTGTTCGATAGCCAGTTGATGAAACTGTTGGCTGTCGAATTTTTCAGAAAAGCGAATCCATATCAAGTAACCACCAGCCGGCTCTTCAATCTCGATTGAATGCGGAAAGTACTGCTTAATGACATCGATAAATCGCTCTTTCCTGACGACAAGGTTTTTACGCAGTTTACGAAGGTGATTGTCGTAGCTTTCATGCGTTAAGAAATGAGCGACACCAAGTTGAACAGGAGCGCTACTCGATAACGTAGAAAGAAGCTGTAACTTTTGAATCGCGTCGTTAAAACGCGTGTTCACAACCCACCCTACTCGATAACCAGGACACAAACTTTTTGAATACGACCCACAAAGCAAGACGGAATCGGTCTTATCGAAGGCCTTTAGTGGCTTCGGCTTATGCCCTTCGTAATAAAGATCGCCATACACGTCATCTTCAATAATGTAGGTTCCATGCTGTTCTGCAATCTCTACCACACGGCGCTTTGCCTGTTCCGACAAACTGGTTCCCGTTGGGTTTTGAAAAGTCGTCATCAGCCAACACGCTTTAACATCTTGGTTTTGTAGCGCGTTTTCAAACTGCTCTATATTCAACCCATTGATTGGGCAAACGTCCACTTCGATAGGGTTAAGCCCGAGCCTCTCGACAGCCTGCAGAGCACCATAGAAGGCGGGAGACTCAATCACGACGTTATCACCCGACTTGGTGACCGTTTGCAGGCTCAAGTTGAGCGCTTCCATAGCACCCGACGTAATCACGATGTCTTGATGATTAACCGTAATCCCTTGCTGCAGATAACGCTGTGCGATTTGCCTTCTCAAGGACTCACTGCCCGGTGGTAAATTATTTATCACACTCGCGCCAGTCATCTTCCTACCCGCGCTGGCAAGGTTTCGAGTCAAGGTAGGTAACGGGAAAAGGTCGGGATCTGGGAATGCAGAGCCGAAAGGAATCACACCTTCGGCTGAACTCGACTTCAAGAAATCAAATAAGCGGTCATTAATGGCTTTCTTTTCACTAACGAGTGGCTGTGCGTAGTCAACGCCGTCCAGCCTTGGCGCTACAAAGTAGCCCGACTGAGGTTTAGCGATGATCCACCCTTCGCTTTCTAGCAACTGGTAGGCTTGTAAGACAGTACTATTGCTGACGTTGTAATTTCGACAACTCATGCGTACCGAAGGGATCTTCTCTCCGGATCGCCACGTATTGTTGGCTATCTGAGTTCGAATATCCTTTGCAAGCTCTTCATAACGCGCCATCTAATTGTACTACCTAGAGAAATTCTGTGAGCCGGTGATTTTATCACTTACGCCAACAACTATTGCTGCTATCCATATGATCGCACCTAATTTCCACAATAGTGTGAATTGGTTCACAGATAACTTTGTAAGCTTTGCTAAGTTTGTACCCAAGGTAGGAGCTAAGTTGGCTTTCTACCTCAATAATTTGATGTAACCCAAAAACATGCGAGATAACAATGAAAAAAATAGAAGCAGACCAATTAAGTTATAAAGGAGAGTCAAACGGTGTTCACAGTTGGACAACACCAAGCGGTCAGCCATATTACTGGCACCCAGATTGGCTCCATATTGCTGAAGATGCGACAGGCTCACATCCAAAGCAAAAGATCGATGTCGAACAAGACCAAGCACCAACGGAAAAACACGCGGTGTCTGCTATTCTGAAACACATCAACCAATGGGCTGCAGACAAACTAGCGTCTCACCCTGAGATTGAAACCGGCTCAATCGAAGCTGAAATCAATCTCAAAAAGTAACGGGGTAAAGTAGATAGCAAACTCAATCACTCGCGATTCTAACCAGTACACAGACTGAATAGCCTCGAACCTCGACCGAGGCTATTCAAGTATCTTCATAAAAATGCTGCAATAACCCCCACCTAGCTAACAAATCTCTAACACAAACCAGTTTCTTGTATCAATCCACGAAAGCTATCGATAGAATTTCCGGTCTTATTCACGTCAGTTATGCTAATCATTCGCAATTCTAAAGTCGTGAATCAATGAATGCGTGAATCTAATAAGAATGAGAACAAAGGCTTATCGATGGATACTTCAAATTACAATCAATCGCTAACGACTAAGTTATACGTCATTGCTGGCGTGCTGTTTGGCACCTATGGCAGTCGGGTGTGTCCTATGCTCGAGAGCTTAACTACGTTAGAGATTTTCACACAGGTCGGTATTGTGTTTGTCTTATTATGGCTCGCGCGTCGTTACCTATTGGCGCAACATACCTTGGTCAAGCAAGGCCGATTCGCGCAACTCGATACCCTGCTATTTTTTGCTGCAAGTGTGCCTTTCGCGCTCTACTACAACTTAAGCTATGAATTCACCATCGATAGCAATTTGAAGGTGCTGTTTGGCATGAGTCTATTCGGCTTCTTTACCGGAACCATTCTTCAATTGAACGCTAAGCTCAGCCAAATGGATAAAATGGAGACGACTGGGCAATTTGACTTCCAACTGGTTGGTGAAAGGAGTTCGCTGGTTAAGCAAATGATTGGTTTGGTTATCGTGCTTCTGGTAACACTGACGACTATGTTGACGATGATTGCCGTTAAAGACATCTTTTGGCTAGAACACAACCCTAACCGCTTATTGGATGGCACCGGCAAGATCAGCGTGATCAAAGAGTTCATTTATTTGGCTGTGGTACTGGGTGGCTACGCGATAACAATCATGACGCTTTGGAGCAAGCTAATTAAGCGCATTCTCCTAAGCCAAGAGCACGCATTAAACAAAGTGACCAATGGCGAGCAAGGCGTTCGCTTACCCATTTTCGGCTACAACGAGCTTGGCTCAATGGCATCTATGACCAATACCATGCTTGATAGCCTCGAAACCGCGCAAAACGAAGTGAAAACCACACGTGACGTGGCCATTGTGAGCTTATCGGCATTGGCTGAATCTCGAGACAATGAAACAGGCGCACATATCCTCAGAACTCAAGAGTACGTCAAAGTTCTCGCACAGGAGCTCAGCAAGTCAGAGACCCACTCAAGCTTGTTAACACCAAACTACATCGAGTTGCTCTACAAATCTGCACCTTTGCACGACGTGGGCAAAGTCGGTGTGCCTGATAGCGTATTATTGAAACCGGGTAAATTGACGGACGAAGAGTTTGAGATAATGAAAGGTCACCCCGCGATCGGTGCTGAAGCGTTATCTATTGCAGAAAAGCAGTTAGGAAGTAGCTCTTTCTTAAGAGTCGCAAAGGAGATATCTCTGACTCACCACGAGAAATGGAATGGCAGCGGTTATCCTAATCAGTTGTCTGGTGAAGATATCCCGTTATCTGGCCGCTTGATGGCATTGGCCGATGTTTATGATGCGCTCATCTCGAAGCGAGTCTACAAGCCAGCCTTTACTCATGAACAAGCTAAACAGATCATCTTAGAGGGCAATGGGACGCATTTTGATCCGCAAGTTGTCCAAGCTTTTCTAGCGGTTGAACAAGCATTTGTTTCAATTGCCGCGACCTACAAAGATGGCAAAAATGTAGCGAGTGAACTCGAGCGCGAAAGCTTTATTGCTCAACCAGCGTAATCTATTCAAAATCCACTAACTTCTTGCACCCTATAGGTTAATCCGTAGGGTGTTTTGTTATCAAATACCCTCTTTAGTCAATAAATCTGATTGAAATGGATTTTTTTTAGCCTTTCTGTTCACTTCGTATTGTCTTAAAAATTCCATACAGGTATAACTACCCATAGATACTATCCCCTCTCAATTGACATGGATGAAGATTATGTTTGAAAAAGTGTTAGCTGCTCCCGCCGATCCTATCCTCGGCCTTACTGAAGAGTTTAAAAAAGACTCTCGTGCAGAGAAAATCAACCTTGGTGTTGGCATCTACAAAAATGAAGATGGTCAAACGCCTGTACTTAAAACAGTAAAGAAAGCAGAAGCTGCACTTCTTGAAAACGAAAAAACCAAATCTTACCTAACGATTGAAGGTACGGCTGAATACGGTCTAGCGGTACAGAAACTTCTTTTCGGTTCAGACGCAGAGATCGTTGCATCTCAGCGCGCTAAAACAGCACAAGCTCCAGGTGGTACAGGTGCACTTCGCGTAGCGGGTGAATTCATCAAGCGCCAACTGGGCGACGTAAAAATCTGGATCAGTAACCCAACTTGGGCTAACCACAACGGCGTTTTCGCTGCTGCGGGTATCGAAACTGCTCAATACAGCTACTACAACGCTGAAACTAAAGACAAAGACTTCGCTGGCATGGTTGCTGACCTAGAGAAAGCTTCTGAAGGCGATATCGTTCTTCTTCACGGCTGCTGTCACAACCCAACAGGTATCGACCCAACAACTGAAGAGTGGGAATTTCTTGCTAAACTGGTTGCTGAGAAGAAACTGCTTCCTCTATTCGATTTTGCTTACCAAGGTTTTGCAAAAGGCGTTGAAGAAGATGCTGCTGGCCTACGTATTTTTGCTCAATACAACAAAGAGATCCTTGTTGCTAGCTCGTTCTCTAAGAACTTCGGCTTGTACAACGAGCGTGTTGGTGCATTCACTCTGGTTGCTGAATCAGCAGACGTAGCAACGACAGCATTCTCTCAAGTTAAGAGCATTATCCGCTCTATCTACTCTAACCCACCAGCCCACGGCAGTGCTGTCGTTACTCACATCCTTGGTGATGCTGATCTACGTGCTGAATGGGAAGCAGAAGTGGCAGAAATGCGTGACCGTATCCAAGAGATGCGTGAACTATTCGTAACGACACTGAAATCAGAAGGTGTTGATGCAGACTTCACATTCATCGAACGTCAAAACGGCATGTTCTCGTTCTCAGGTCTAAGCAAAGAGCAAGTAACTCGCCTAAAAGACGAATTCGCAATCTACATTGTTGGTTCTGGCCGTATCAGTGTTGCTGGTATGACTAAGTCAAACATGGGTCCTCTATGTAAAGGTATCGCTGCGGTTCTTTAATCGAAAAGCGAAACCTGTATTTGCAGACCAATAGATGTGTAAAAGCCAGCAATTAAGCTGGCTTTTTTGTGTCTGTCTCTTTGTATATAAGAGCTATTAGTGCACTTAGCCTTTTCGTTACTGGCTAATACTCTAGGAAAAATTCCACTCCTAGCTCGTGAGTACGCTCGCTACGAATTTTACCTTCACCATCTCGATGTTGATATGACCCACCAATCGCAAACTTATTGGTCACTAGATAACGTAAACCTAAGTGATAGACCTCTTCATCAAACAGGTCACTTCGATTCACTTGCACACTCCCGTTAGCTATCCAACGTTTCGCAAAGCCATAGTTAAGCTCAGCTTTTACCCCTTGGATGAACTCAGTGTCTGAAGATTCAGTTCGGTTGGTGTCATTATCTTCAACCTTACCTTTTGTGATACCAAGCAGGTAGTAAGCCACTATATCTAAATCTTTCTTAATGCTGTAACGGTAACCAACACCTGGCATCAGCGTATCAATTCGAGTTGTGGTGTCATCAGGGTGAATAAAGCGTGCGCTGTAGTCTCCCAGCAACGACCAATCATCCGTCATCGCGTAACTGACGCCTAATCCATACGACGAGGCGTTATTATTACTGCCTGCATCTTCATTTAAACTGCCCGAATGCGCCGTGGCATAAATATGGTCGTAATCTAAAATATCCACCGCGTTAGTGTCCGCCCACAAACTTGGAGAAAACATAAAAACCGCAGATACAAAACTAAGCTTCCACTTCGACATTCCTATCATCCTTAAACTGTCACTCCATTAATTGAAAGGTTAGTCTATCCATAAGACTTTAAAAAGGTTTTAGCTCACAGATTGATTTGTGACGGCAAAATATTATCAAATGTTGTACCATGAAATCATACAAACCAATGGATGATCATTATGGATGCTGAGTTATTAGAGATTCAAAACTTTCTGGCACAATACCCCCCTTTCACAGAACTCCCTGAGGAGATGTTGGCGAAAGTGACCAGTAGCGTGGAAATTTCTTATTACCGCCAAGATACCCCTATCATTCACTTTGGTGATCAAATTCATGACTTATACATCGTTCGAAGTGGCGAAGTCGAAGTCTACCGCCGTAAAGGCGAACTCTATAACCGCCTGGATGAAGGCCACTTGTTCGGTCAAATGGGCCTACTGACCAACAACAAGGTGCGTTTCCCAGTTAAAGCCACCGAAGATACCCTGCTTTACTGTATTCCTGAGCCTATCTTCCAAGAGCTCTACGACAACTACGACTCCTTTGCCGATTTCGTAGAAGTAGAAGATAACGCGCGACTGCGCCAAGCCAACTCAGACAGCAACGACGCTAACGACTTAACGACATCCAAGGTTAAAACGCTGCTGACCAGCGAAGCACCAATGATCGAAAAAACGCGCACGATTCAGCAAGCTGCGACCATGATGGCACAGGATAATGTTTCCTCTTTGTTGATCATCGACCCAGAAATCGTTGAAGATGATGAAGATGACTCAACACCCGTGATTGGCATCATCACCGACCGAGATTTATGTACTCGCGTTTTAGCTGAAGGGCTTGACCCATCGGATGAAGTCTCTAGCGTAATGACACCTGAGGTTATCTCTCTCGATCACAATGCTTACGTATACGAAGCTATGATGACCATGCTTCGCTATAACGTGCATCATTTACCAGTGCTTAAAGATAAGAAGCCGATTGGTATTATCGAAGCGACCGATATTGTTCGTTATGAGTCTCAAAACTCGCTGTTATTGGTAAGTAGTATCTTCCAGCAACAAAGTATCGAAGATCTGAAGGTGCTTTCCGAGCAAGTAAAAGACAGCTTTGTGCGCTTAGTTAACGAAGATGCCAACGCCCACATGGTGGGTACTGCAATGTCGGTAATTGGTCGTAGCTTTAAGCAGCGAATTATCGAACTGGGCGAAGAGAAATTGGGCAAGTCGCCTATTCCTTACTGTTTCCTCGCACTGGGCTCTATGGGGCGTGATGAGCAGCTGCTGGTTACCGACCAAGATAACGCAATCATTCTTGATGATACCTACGACGAGAAAAAGCACGGTAAATACTTTGAGGAGCTGTCGACCTTTATTTGTGATGGCTTAGATCAGTGTGGCTATGTGTATTGTACTGGCGATATCATGGCGACTAACCCAACGTGGCGTATGACTCGTCGACAATGGGAAGAGTGCTTTGCCGATTGGATTGATGATCCAAACCCGAAAGCACTGTTAAATGCTTCAATCTTCTTCGACTTAGATGGCGTTTATGGTCGTCTGAAATGGGCCGAGCAATTGAACAGCTTTATTGTTCGACGCGCACGTAAGAACAATCGCTTCTTGGCGTGTCTTGCACGTAACGCACTCAACCGTACACCTCCGCTCGGCTTCTTCAAAGATTTCGTGATGGAGAAAGATGGCCGTCACAACAACTCTATCAACCTTAAGCGTCGTGGTACTGCGCCACTCGCCGATTTGATTCGTGTTCACTCGCTCGCGGTAGCGTCTCGCTCTAAGAACTCGTTCGAACGCTTAGATGACATTATTGACGCCGGTATTCTGCCAAAAGGCCGAGCTCAAGATCTGAAAGATGCGATGGAGTTTATCTCTCTGGTTCGTATTCGCCACCAAGCACACGATGTCGACAACAACATCGAGCCTGATAACAACATCGAGCCAGAGAACCTGTCTGACTTCGAACGACGTAACCTAAAGGATGCATTCCAAATATTAAGTAATGCGCAAAACTTCCTTAAGTTCCGTTATCAAGCCAGCAACAAGTTTAAGTAGGGCCTATGAACAAACTATTCAGATCACCTGCGGTCGATTGGCCATTTAAGTTTGCTCAGAAGCTTGAACGAGCGAGAGACGAGCGCTTAAAGCACTTTTATAGCCAGCCTCTTCCTGCGCCTGATACGCCACTTTCAGAAGTGATGTTTTTGGCTGTCGACTTTGAGACAACGGGGTTAAACCCAAACAAAGACGGCATCATTACCATTGGTTTAGTGCCATTTACGCTCAATCGCATCTACTTGCGACAAGCCAAACACTGGACTCTAAGACCAAAACAGAAACTTGAAGAAGAGTCTGTCGTGATTCATGGCATCACTCACAATGACATCATTGATGCGCCAGACCTTAGCGAAGTGTTGGGCGAGATCTTAGAATCAATGGCGGGACATATCCCTGTGGTTCACTATCGTCGTATCGAACGTGACTTTTTGGACAATGCATTGAAAGTGCGACTCGGTGAAGGCATTGAGTTCCCAGTCCTCGACACGCTGGAGATTGAATCTCAGATCCAAAATAAACTGGCTGGCGGCTTGTGGAACAAGCTGAAAGGTAAGAAGCCAGCTTCAGTGAGACTGGGTCAGAGTCGTCGTCGATACCATCTGCCCGACTACACGCCGCATCATGCATTAACTGACGCTATTGCGACCGCTGAGCTACTCCAAGCGCAAATTGCTCATCACTTTGACTCTGAGATGCCTCTGAAGAGTTTCTGGATCTAGCTGAGTTACGTAAGCTAAATACAAACACAAAGCCCATCAACTTCCATTGGTCGGCTTTTTCATTTTTATCGTCTGTGTTTAAGCAACGGTTGGCCCGACTAAGCGCATTTCCCATAAGCGTTTAAACATATTATAACGTCACACCCCAGCAGTTCCGCTCTAATGGGCGTCGAAAATCGTGATCGCTATTTGTCAGCGCGATTGGCATTATTACTTCCCAACCACAGACAACGTTTGGTAATAAAGACGCTTTTGCTGATACATATTCTCATCAGCGACTGAGAACAATTGCTCAACGTCTGTTGAATCACTAGAGGCTGCACCAATCGAGAATCTGACAGGAATAGAGATACCCGCTTTAGTCTCGATTGCCTGTTGCTCCTGAGCAATGTACAACTGCTCAGTCATCTTTGCGACATTGAGCGAACTCGACTCACCAGACGTTAAGGTAAGCACCGCAAATTCATCTCCACCCAAACGGTATAGATTACTGGCAGGTGTCAATTCGTGGCTGATTACGTCTACGCAGCGCTGTATCAGCTCATCCCCGATCTCATGCCCATGAACATCATTGGTCGTTTTCAAGCCATTGATATCAATAATGATCAAAGAAATCTGATTTTGATTGTCGTTAATGCTGCGTTTACTGAATTCGAGATCTTCATTAAAAGCTTTACGATTCAAACAGCCAGTCGGCATGTTAATCCGTGTAATATTTTCGAGCTCTAGCCAACCAGCTAACTGTTTTTGGTACATGTCAAAAATCAGAAGATCTTCTTCACTGAGGACATCAAATGAACTTGAACAAAAATACCCGATCGCCGTCCCCTGTGAGTCACAGAGTATCAGGTCAGCCTCGCCAGTCCGGTTAAAATGAAACTGAATCGAATGTTGAACAAGTAATGTCTTTAACTCTTGATCGACCATTTGAGGAATCAACCGATATTCAGCCGCGTGTCTTGATGATGCAAACTGAACGATCTTCAAAATACGATGCTTCTGGGATTCTTCACGCGCGAGCGAATTAGTTAACTTGCTGGTTTTCTCTTCGACTAAGTCCTCTAGCTGAACATTAAATCTTTCGAGTTTATCGTTACTTTCGGTAAGCTCACGGACTTGGTATTGTATGCGACCCCACAAGGTTTCCAATAAACGACTCAGCGTGACGAACTCTGTAAAACGATGTTCATCCACACTATGAGTCGGTGACTGGTTATGCGAATACGACGTAACAGATTCAGCCAACAAGTTTAACTGCCCTGAGAACCAGCGGCTTAGGAACAGAGCAAACACAATCGAGATGGCAAGCGTCGCCACCAATATTCTGACAAAGACCACCTGAGCTTGTTGCATCTCTAATAAACGCTCACTGTCGGAAATATGATGTTTGACGTTCAGTACCAATTTGTCGGTAAAGAATGTGCTGTCGATAGAGATAATGTTCGCACTTTGTTCAGAAGATTGAGCATCCGTTGAATCAATATAGTTAAACTCAACCGACTCATTTTGATAAAGGAAAGGCGTCACTTTAGTCTTAAGTCTGTCATACCCCATAAGAACCACAAGATAACCCTGCGGCGTGTATGTAGAACCTTCTATCAAACGATAAGGTAAAATCGGCGCGACAAAAACGATACCTGTAGCGGCATTATCCGCCACTTCAGTTTCGGTAAACTCGGTGTGGAACAATTTCCCTTGCCCATAAACCGATTGAGGACGCTTCAAGCTTTCTAATAACTGGCTCTGCTCAAAATGGTACAAGCTGCCTTTGCTGTCATAAATGGGCTTCCAGTTTTGGTCCAGAATATAAGTCGCGGACACACTCTCCGCTAGCGCATTGAAGCTATCCATCTTGTCCCAAATAACACTCGAGAAAAAGATATTACCACCCGCTTTAATCAATGATCGGTCATGCGAATACCATTGAGTTAGGCTCGCCGTCAGCTTAATTTGCTCTTGTACGGTTTGACGAATACCGGTCGTAGAGTTGTCCAGCTTGGTTTCTTTTTGCTCTAAAGAACTTTGGTTTTGTTTATTGAGAATCAACTGTCCCGCTAGGTAAACAGGAAGCATTGAGCAAGCCAGCAACACCAAGCCCATGGTGTATTTTAATGATAGCTTCAATCTCTTACCCTCATATTCGCCGAGTAATATTGAACAAAATCATTGTAAAATTTATGCAGTTCACTCTTTGGCATCCCTGACTTGTAACGCTGATACGCCCGAGCCGATGCCTCCCAAACGATCGCCATCTTGTAGTCACTCGACATCATTTGCGATGCTTGAAACTCATCGTACATATTTGAAAGTGTCTGGTTACCTTCCTCAACACGGCGTTGATTAACCTCATAAAACGGCGAAACCATGGCACTCGAGTGAGCTAAAGAGGTGAAACTGTTTGATTGCAGGTATTGAACGACTTCTTTCAAAGCCAATTTCTTATCTGGGTTTTGCATGCCTTTTTCCGTGACAGCAAAAACCTTTGCGCCACTAAATGAAGACATACTTTCACCACGATAGGTCGGCAACGAATTGATGTACAAATCTCGACCAAAGGCGGCATCGAGTTCGCTGAACGCCCAATCACCGTCAATCAAAAACTCGACTTCCCCATTGATGAACCTCTGCCTCGCGCAAATATCGCTGCACGATGATTCGATGACTTTTTTCTGCTGCAACATGTCGATGAAATCAAAGATAGCAACTAACCCTTCACCATTAACATTCTTCGACGATAATAAGTCTTCAGAAAAAAGCTGATAGAAAGCTAGATAGAAGTACATGTTTGGATTGGGAAAAAGCACGCTCACTTGATCGGACTGAGCAGAGCGTTCAATTAGGCTCTCCCATGTCACGACTTGCGCTTGAGGCTTGCTCGAATACAGAACGACTTGGTTTCCAATACCAACCGGTAACGCCTTAAGCTCACCGTTGATGACCACTGCATCGAGCGCTTTTTTCTCATAGCGTTGGGTATCGACCCAAGCATCAGGAAGCGTCGCTAAATCGATATATTCAGTTAGACCTAAGAAGTCAGAAGGAACCCAGATGGCGTCGGGAAAGGTATTGTCTCTAGGATCAGCAACAAGCAGTTCAGAACGAATACTGTTGACGTCAAACGAACGAATTTCTACACGATGATCAGTCATCGCTTCGATATGTTCTTTTACATAATCGGCCGTTTCATAATTAATACCAGCCCATATTTCAAGTGTGGACGAACAAGCAACGGCCGGAAATAGCATCGCAAATAGACTCAATAACCTCACACTTGGTTCCTTGTGGTAAAAATTAGACGTTGGATTTTAATCGCCCATCAATAAACCGGGCGATGCGGCTTATCGCTCACTGCTCATGATTAGAGACCTAGCTTTGGGCGACACGTTATATAGTAAAAAGTGCCTAAATAACAGTTGATACTCTCGCTTTAAGAGAAAGGTCTGCTCATTCTGATACATCCGTCATATCTCTGGATGACTGTTCTTACAATAAATCAACATACCATACCCTTTATTATTAACGACAAAAAAAATGCCGCAAAAGCGGCATCTATCTCGTTCGGTGCATTCGACACAATAAAAATCAAATAAGCAATTTATCAGTCAAAGCCCTATCATCGATTAAGCGTATTTCTCTTCGAAATCTTTCATGAAGCTAACCAGCGCTTGAACGCCTTCCAGAGACATTGCGTTGTAAAGTGAAGCTCTCATTCCACCTACTGCTCTATGGCCTTTCAGTGATTTCAGACCTGCAGCATCAGCCAATTCTAGGAACTTGCCATCTAACTCAGGTTTCGCCAGTTGGAACGGCACGTTCATTCTAGAACGGTTTGCAGTGTGAACATCGTTTTTGTAGAAAGCTGAGCTATCGATTGCATCGTAAAGCAGCGCTGCTTTCTCTTTGTTCACCAACTCCATCGCTTCAACGCCACCTTGAGCTTTCAGCCACTTGAACACAAGGCCTGATAGGTACCAAGCGTAGGTTGGTGGTGTGTTGAACATTGAGTCTTTTTCAGCAAGTACTTTGTAGTTCAGAATACTCGGCAACACGTCGTTTGCGAGTTCGAGTAGATCATCACGTACGATTGCAATGCAGATACCCGCAGGGCCGATATTCTTTTGCGCGCCCGCGTAGATAACACCGTACTGAGACACATCAATCTTACGAGACAGAATGTTAGATGACATATCCGCTACGATTGGCTTATCCGTTTGAGGAAGCTCGCTGATTTCAATACCATCGATGGTTTCATTCGGACAGAAATGTACATACGCAGCTTCCGGGTCAATTTTCCAATCTTTAGCTGGAACAACCGCTGCTTTACCATCAATTGACGTCTTCGCGTTGAATACATCGATTTCGCAATATTTGCTCGCTTCAGTCACTGCACTTTCTGCCCAGTAACCCGCATCAATGTAAGTCGCTTTCGTCGCATCACCTAAAAGGTTTAGAGGAACAGCAGCGAATTGAGCACGAGCGCCCCCCTGACAGAAAAGAACTTTGTAGTTGTCTGGGATGTTCAGAAGATCACGTAGGTCCTGTTCGGACTCGTCAGCAACTTGAATAAATTCCTTGCTGCGATGGCTGATTTCCATCACGGAAGTCCCTAAACCATTCCAATCAATAAAGTCCGCTTGCGCTTGTTTCATTACCGGTTTAGGCAGTGCAGCTGGGCCAGCACTGAAGTTGAATACGTTATCTAATGTAAGTTCCATGGGGATGATTGCTCCTGCTAAATAATAACTATGCAAGTAATACCATGTTTTACCCAACATAAAAACAACAAAAGAGGTCTTAAGACCTCTTTTGTTTTGTACCGTATAAAATGTTTAAGCTTAACCTGCTAAATCACCCTATCAGTATTCACGCCTGCTCTGTTTATTGAACCAAAACCGGCATAAGTAGAGCGATTAATGGAATTTCTTGTCCATTTTCGAACACTAGGTTTCCATTTTCTAAGTCAGCGCTGATTTCATAACCACTGTCTGTTTCCTTGATCATTTCCATCACAAGCAATTCATCGATACCTTCACGGATGAATGGATACTCTTCAACAAGTTCATTTGAGAAGCTAGAGTGAACGTTGCCCGTTAATGCAGGCATGATCATCGAAGGGTTGCTGCTGATGTTTTCGGTCCCTTCCGGCACGCTCACCAACCACTTAGATTCGAACTGTCCCTTACCTAACTCTAACGACATGTTGTTCATTGAAAGGTCGAAACCTTTAGCAAACAGGATATCGATAAATGGAATGATCTCTGCAACGTCTTCTTGCGTCATCACAGGATTAGATTGGTAAATCTCAAAGATTTTCTCAAACGACTCGCTATCCAACTTCGACATTTCAAAATCGACGTTTAGGTTGTTCAACTGGCCTTCACTGGTCTCGATGTTTGCGATATCCAGCTTGAGGTTGCTGCGCAGACGCTTAGTTGCTTCATCTAGATGTGATTCAAAATCGTACTTAGAATTTTCAATGGTCATGAAAGGCTGCATTGCAGAATCTGAAACCAAGAAGCTATCGATAGTAAAATTCTGAGTACCTAACCAGTAGCCTTTCGCTTGTTGGCCTGAACCCACACCTTTCAGATTAGACAGCGTTACCTCTTCACCGGTTTCAAAATCAATTTGAACTGAAGGGATTGAAAGCTCGTAATCAACTTGGCCTAAAACAGTCGCATGGCCAGAAAGATTCGATTTAGTGATCGAGACCGAAGTCCCATTCTCATCAGAACCTTGGTGATTGAACTGGCTTAACTCAAAGTTAAAGTCAGTGTTGCCGTTTAGCTCAGTACTAGTGGTCAGAGTTAAAGGCAGAATATCGGTATTCTCAAACGTCGACAGTGCATTTAGACTCACCAAACCATGGCTAACCGCACTATTTATGACAAACTCACTCGGCAACCCATCAATCGCAAGTTGCTCTTTCAGGTTTTCATCCGTCACAGTTAAACGAGTGGTTACGTTGGAAGACAAGTAACCTCTATCGTATTCCACGATCTCAGCTTGAATGCTTGAATTGTTAAGCTTTGCAACACCGTCAGTAATAGCATTTTGTCCAATTTGGCCAACCGCTAAAGGCCAACATAGTGCCAATGAGATTGCTCCGCCAATTGCACCAATTTTTCTTAACTGTTCCATGAGTTCTCTTTCTACACGTGTCTGTTTTTTTTAGTCTACCCCATCAGTAGCAAACAAGAAACATTGAGTTAAATCAGTCTATTGCTCGATACTTCGATTGCCTCAATAAATTAACGGCTAGCTCTCATCCTTATTCGGCGGTTCTTGCTAGGCTAGAGACGTCGCTACTATTAAGGTTGAGCTGTGAATCAATACGCTGTTATCTGTTTGGACAATAATCCGGTTAGCATTGAAAGAATACGTTCGGAGCTGGCTCCGTTGGCTTCTGTATTCGATATTTATACTGCCGAGAACATAGAAGATGCACATCACGCATTAGAAGATATTCATGATCACAACCAAACCGTAGCCTTGGTGATCACTCATCATCATTCTGAATTTAATGGCGTGCAATTTCTGATTGAACTTGAGCAGCTGCCCCATAGTAGTACCGCAAGAACGATATTAGTCAGCGCTTCGTCAGACATTCAATCCATTCTAACCGCTGTAAATGAAGGCAGGCTCAACCACTGTCTAACCAAACCGGTTCAAGATCAGGTTCTATTCAAATCAGCGCAAAAAGAGCTGACCTCTTTTGTCATCCAATACGACTCAGAAAACCTGCTCTCTTACAGTGATGCATTGGATCAACAACGCTTACTCAGAGCGCACATTGAACAAAAGATTCACTCTTTCCAATCGGGTTTCATTCACGACTACCACCAGCTTTCTGATAATGCCCTTGCAGAACGTGTCGTCAGTGCTCTGCAGGATGTCTTCTCAAAAGATGATAAAACTAAGGCCATTCGTGACTACTCCCCTGAGCATCTGCTCACTGTGGAAGGCGAAGACAATCGCTTTTTATGGCTGATCATTGAGGGTGAAGCGGCTCTATATAAGAAAGATGAACTCGGGCAACAGAGGGAAGTGGTACGTCACTCCAAAGGGAATATTGTCGGCGGGATGTCATTTGTGACAGGCGAGCCTTCGTTTTCTACCGCGATCACCCTAACGCAAACACGCGTTATCAAGCTGGATAAAGATAGCTTTGCTCAGGTGATGCATTCAAACAATACCCTGCTGCCTTTATTTACCAATCTATTGCTCCGTCATTTTAATCGACGTTTGCAACGCAGCATCACCAATAAGATCAAACTGCAGCAAACACTAGAATCATTAGAGTCTGCACATCAACAACTGATCGAAAAAGAGAAAATGGCGATGCTCGGACAGCTTGTCGCGGGAGTCGCACATGAGCTGAATAACCCGATTGCTGCCATATTAAGAAGCATCGAAACTCTGTCAGACCATCTCGACCAAATATTGGCAAACCTATCCGTTCCAGAGTCCAATAAAGGGACTGACGTACTGGCACATTCAAAGTTAGCTAAGCCACTATCAACAGCCCAAGAAAGACAGCTCGTAAAGCATCTTACGTCGACGATTAATGACCGTGCTTTAGCAAAAAAAGCCGTGAGACTAAACCTAAGCCAAGACTCTACGGTTCTAAACACATTAAAGGCGTCCCCTGTCGCAGGCAAAGAGCTGCTCAATGACTTAGAGCATTACCATTATGTTGGAAACTCTATCCGCTCAATTCAAGTGTGCAGCAAGCGTATTGCCGATATGGTCAAAAGCTTAAAAAGCTATGCTAGAGAAGATGAAGAAGTTCGCCACTACACAGATATCCACGAAGGGCTTGAAGATACCTTAGTGATCTTCGAAAACAGGCTTAAACACCACCAACTCGAAAAGCATTACGATACCGACTTACCGCCTTTATTGTGCCAGTCGCTCTCGCTGCAACAAGTGTGGACCAACCTTATCTCCAATGCGCTCGATGCCCTATCTGAACGAGGAAAAGTGACCATCACCACTTCTCAACAGACAAAAGGCGACGACGCGTTTCTTGTGGTGCAAATCTCCGATACTGGCCACGGCATTGCCAAAGAAGACATCAACACCATTTTCAACCCAAATTTCACGACTAAAAAAGAAGGCAACTTTGGTTTAGGGATTGGGTTATCCATTTCTCAACAAATCGTTTCGGCTCATCAAGGGTTTATTTTGGTGGAGTCAGAGGTAGGCAGCCATACAAACATGCAAGTGTGGCTTCCATTCAAACAAGAAGGAGCACCTCATGAATAAGTACCTAATTTTATGTGTCGATGATGAACCTGAAGTTCTCAATAGTGTCCTTCAGGACTTGGCGATATTTGAAGAGAACTTTCTGGTTGAAGGTGCAGAGTCGGTCGATGAAGCCAAGCAAGTAATCAAAGAAATGGGACAAGATGGTATTAAGCTCGCGTTAATCTTATGCGACCACATCATGCCAGAAGAAACCGGCATTGATTTTCTGATCGAACTCAACCAACACGACGCTACTAAACCAACGCGTAAGCTGTTGCTCACCGGGCAAGCTGGGCTAGAAGATACCGTCACAGCCATTAACAACGCAGCACTTGATTTCTATATTTCAAAACCTTGGCAAGGCGACCAACTGAGAGACACGATTACTCAACAATTGACTGACTATGTCATTGCCAACGACAAGCAATTGCTAAACTGGACTTCCATCTTAGATACCGAGCGCATACTGACTTCAATGGCGGATAAACGCACCAGTTTTGGTGAATAGCACTGATTGGTTAATGGATACTGAGAATAGCGTCATCCGATATAAAAACCTTCCGAATGTATACAAATTTTGGATAATTCGCTCGTCTATTTTTCTCATTCGCCCTAAACATGAGATCTCCGTTACATACTGATCCTTAATTTGCTTGTTTTTTAACTAAATGAGTAAGGTTTTACATTTTAAAGGATTACTTTTCCGTGAGTTAGATTAAACTGTCTCAATGTTTATGGTTTGCCGATTTGTCTCAAACCAAAGGAATTAACACTAATATAGGTTTACGGTCGTTATGCGCAAAATTCTACTTACTACCGCTATGCTATTGGCTTCTGGTCAAGCACTAGCTGTTGATGAACAACCACAGGTAATGAGCAACTTTAACTATGATTACTTTGAAGCACGTATCGGTGCTAGCCCAGTAACATTTGGTGGTGCGTTCAGTAAGTCCATTCACCCGAACGCTCACGCTATAGCACGTATCGATTCAGAATTTGAAAGCGATTACGACTCAGCTGTAGGTCTTGGTTTCCACGCTCCATTAAACAACTGGGCAGACCTAACAGGTGAAATGCTAGCTCGTATCGTTCAACCTGAGAACTCAAGCTCTACTGATATCGGTATGGAAATCAACATTGGTGTTCGCCAATGGCTTGGTCCACAACTAGAAGTTGGTGGTAAAGGTGGTTACGTTTCTATCGATGACAACGATGATTGGACAGGTTCTGTTTACGCGCGTTTCCACTCTACAGAGCTTTTCTCTTTAGGTGCTGAAGCTCGTATTAACGACTTCTACGGTGACCAACTTATGTTCACTGCTCGCTTCAAGTACTAATACTTAAAGCCAAGCTAGCTCTTAACGAGCACTTAGCCTTTTGATACTTAGTCTTTTAAGAAATCCGGCTAAGACAGAAACAAAAAAACCGAGGACATTCCTCGGTTTTTATTTATTAACAGTAATCTTAAGCATATAAGGCAAACTTCTTTAGTGGCAGCTCTTTAGTAATTGCTGCTTGCGTGGCTCTTGTAATAGTTTCCAGTGAATACCATCAATTGCACCCGCAAATTTCCAAAGTAGTTTTAGGTCAACATCGTTTCCGTACGCTTCGCGAACCTTATTAAACACTTCAGGCGCGCCCAACTGCATAAACATTGAAACATCATCCACACCCGCCTTTTTAACCATGCGCTCTAACGTAAGCTGCATGTTTGGTAGATCTCTTAATCTACGGCTAGCTGATGATTTCTTGAAGCTACGCTGCTGAATTGAATTATCGATTGAAGTACGAATAATGCTATCCAATTCAGGATGTTCACAGGTAAACAGATCCGTAATGTCGTAATAGTTTACAGTTGCTGTTGTCTGCTTCTTTACATGACGATACTTTTCACAATCAAGATCGGTCAGTTTTTTATCTAGTGATTTTCCACCTCTAATGAATAAACAACCTTCACTCAATAAAGCGAACATAGCGTCATTTTGAAAGAGGCCAATACCTCCGAACATAGAACGTTTTTGATGCTCACCAAATTGATTCACGTAATTAATAAATGCTGTCTCGGTCATATCCGTTGATCCTTAATCAAATTACCCCGATTAGGTTGATCACCAGACAAGCAGCTTGTTATGCGAAAAATTTTAAATCTATTTTTTTATTCTATAGGTGAATATTATGGTTTCGTTTTCCACCTTTAAATAAATGATACTTCGAAAAGAAAAATAAGTCTGGACTTAGTTCACATCAATCAATTGAGTATTCCGGTTTTTCATGATTGACTTCACAGTAAACTATCAAACCATGCTTGAATTTGGGCACCTAGTGATACACCGGTTCAAATTATTAAAGGTTATGTAGACGGGTGAGTATTGCCTCGCAGCATCGTGGCTTGTAAAATGGCAGGACAGACCTGTTTTTACTTTTTATATGAATCATTTATCGTTTTTCTGGCTACCTCAAAATAAGGCTCTTCTCTTAAAGGGTCTAGAATCAGAGTTTGCCCAACTTGTTGGACATTCTATCTCAGCGGGAAAAATAACACTTCCTCCTATCCCTAACGTTGTACTGAAGATTCAATCGCTTTGTACCCTTGAATCAACTGGGATTGCTGACGTTGCCGAGTGCTTACTCGAAGACCCAGGCCTCGCTGCTATTGTCATTCGTGTGGCTAACTCTGTCGTCTTTAACCGACGCAATATTACTTGTGTTGATATTATGACGGCTGTGTCGCGCCTTGGCATATTAAGAGTCCGTGACATCGTGACGGCTCAGGCTATTGAGCAACTCAAACACTCAGTCAACCTCAGTAAAGAGTGTAATAAGGTATTGGTTCAGAGCGCCTCTGTATCAAAAGAGCTGGGCGCTACTATGGTGCTTGTTACCAACAGCTTCAAAGAGATCTCCCCTACTGAATACCGTTACCTTGAGCATGAAAAATCGCTGCTTGTCGGATTACTGGCTGACATTGGTTTGTTCTGTTTGGTTAGCGAATACCACCTCTACCTCGAAAATGGCAATTACCTAGATCACGACATCGCTCTACAAATCTTCCAAGGCCAATGTTCTGCTACCAGTAAATTAGTGCTTAACCGTTGGGGCTTCGACAGCGACTTTATTGATGTGTGCAGTAATACCATCAATAATCACGAACAGCGTGAAGTGTCTTACTTAGATATCGCTCGAATCGCTAATCACCTGCTGATGTTCAGAAACAAGGATGAGAACATCGATGATCACGAAGTTGAACTTAACGTGACTGGTGCAGAGGTGCTTTATAAATTAAGCAACTTGAGCAAACATGATTTTAATGCAAAGCTAAGCGACGTGATCAATACTAGCGGCTTCTAAGTCACTGTTAAATTACAAGTAAGTGTAATATGAAGTAAATGCAATGGGGAAAGCATGTTTACAGGGATGATCTTTATATTTGCGCCACTCGTCGTGGGGTATCTTTTTGCAATTTCGAACGCTCAGACATTAGAATTTATCAACCGCTCAACATCGCGGTTGATCTACGTGATTCTGGCGTTAATGGGACTAAGCTTAGCCGCCCTCGATAACCTAGGCAGTAACCTGCAGACAATCCTTCTATATACCGTCACTTTCTTTGTCTGCTTAAGCGTATGTAACCTAATGGCACTGCCCGCTATTGATAAGTTATTGCCACTCAAAACCGACAGTAGCAAGAAGAAGCTTCCCCTCTCTTCTATGGCGATGGAATCTGCAAAACTCATCTTAGTGGTAGGTTCAGGGCTAATCGCTGGCTTAGTGCTGCCTATTGGCCTTGATTGGGTTGATACCGCAAGCGAATGGATTCTGTTTGTTCTTCTATTCTTTATCGGCATTCAGCTGCGTAATAGCGGACTCACACTTCGTCAGATCTTACTCAACAAGCACGGTATGGTTATCGCAATCACCATTATCATCACCTCAATGTTAGGTGGTGTAATCGCGGCTTACATCCTAGATATCCCTCTGTTCAAAGCCTTGGCAATGTCTTCTGGATTTGGTTGGTACTCTCTGGCTGGTATCTTAATGGGTGACGCCTTTGGTCCTGTCTATGGTGGCGCTTCTTTCATGCTTGAGCTGTTAAGAGAGTTAGTTGCCTTGGTACTGATTCCAGTGCTAATTCGCAGCTACCCATGCACTTCCATTGGTTATGCTGGTGCGACTGCGATGGACTTCACCTTACCGGTCATTCAAACAACAGGCGGCGTTAGATGTGTGCCTATCGCTATCGTCAGTGGCTTTATCCTCAGCTTGCTTGTTCCGATATTGATGTTGTTCTTTGTATCTCTTGCTAACTAGATCGCAGGAATAGCGTTTGTTTTAGATTAGAATGCAACTCGAATACCAATGCCCAAGACACCGATACAGTTACCGAAATAAAAAGACACTAAGTGTCATTGCTCAACAAATAACGATCACGGTAACCTGTAACGACAAAGTTATAAAAAGAATAAACTTACAAAAGGAACCACTATGAAACGCCTTTGCGTCGCATTACTGCTAGCTTCAACTTCTACTTTCTCTTTTGCAGCAGATTCAATGTCTGAGACAAACCAGTGCCAAGCAAAAAAATATGATGCGTACATCGACGCTTCTTTGAATTGGTATGCCGACCTTGCTGCATTAACCTCTGAGCAATATCCAGAGCTAACAGAAGTGAGTGAGTGGTTCCTAGAAGGTCGTAAGCACCACTTTGAGCTTAACCGTGCTGCGGTTCACTACTACTTAGTAAACGACTCAAGCAAAGTGGCAACAGAGCAACCTGTAGAAGGTTGGTTGCAACTTGAGCAACACGACATTAAAACGCTATCAACACGTGATGATGAGCTTGGTAAAATCGCGAAAACAACATTCGATGACCGCCAATCAACGCCTCACGCTCAAAACTACGAACTACGTTCTGCCTTTGCAGAGCTGCTTAGTCACCCTAAGCAAATCGACTCAGCGCTGCAGCGTTACAACCAGTCGATCAGTAAACTTGAAGCGATTAAGTGTAAATAACCCCGCATTTAATATGCTTTTTTGAGAAGTTGGATTTCATAATTAAGACGGGACATTGTTCCCGTTTTCGTTTAGATTGTCCCGCTCGCGTCAATATTAGAAAAATAACTCGCTTGCTATGGTTACGGAACAAAAAACAGCAGATGTTAGCTTCGACAGTCTTCTACGTATCTTCACGGTACCTGAAGGCCCAGATTCAACACTCACTCAAATTGAAGACAAACTTTCACGAAACCTGAATCAATTCTTACGTGAACATATTGTGGCTGAAGAAAAGCCGCTACGTGAAATTGAGAAAGATTTTTCAAATGCTCATATCCCAGAGCAGCCTGAGTTTGTTTCTGAACATACTGAGCATCTCCTCGATTCTCTTGTGTCTCATTCGGTTCACACGTCTTCGCCAAGTTTTATTGGCCATATGACCTCTGCGTTGCCGTACTTCCTGATGCCGCTTTCAAAAATCATGATTGCGTTGAATCAAAATCTAGTAAAAATCGAGACCTCAAAAGCTTTCACTCCCCTAGAACGTCAAGTTCTGGGCATGTTACATCGCCTGATTTATCAAGATAGCGACCAGTTTTATTCTCGTTGGATGCACAGTGCAAACCACTCTTTAGGTGCGTTTTGTTCTGGTGGTACCATCGCGAACATTACTGCGCTTTGGGTTGCACGTAACAACGCTCTAAAAGCGCAAGGTTCGTTCAAAGGTGTGGAAAAAGAGGGCTTGTTTAAAGCCATGAAGCACTACGACTACGAAGGCCTTGCCATCTTAGTCTCTGAACGTGGTCACTACTCTCTGAAAAAAGCTGCGGATGTCCTTGGTATTGGTCAAGAAGGTCTAGTGTCTGTTAAAACGGATAACGACAACCGTATTTGTACTGATGATCTAAAGCTCAAGATCGAGCAACTCAAGCAGAACAAGATCAAACCTTTTGCCGTCATTGGTGTGGCTGGTACAACCGAAACCGGGAATATCGACCCACTAAGAGACATTGCTGAGGTGTGTGCCGAATCCGATTGTCATTTCCATGTTGATGCTGCTTGGGGTGGTGCGACTCTGATGTCTAACAATCATCGTCACCTGCTTGATGGTATTGAACTGGCGGATTCAGTCACGATTGATGCGCACAAACAGCTTTATATCCCTATGGGTGCGGGCATGGTTCTGTTTAAGAAGCCAGATGCGATGACAGCGATTGAACATCATGCTCAATACATTCTTCGCAAAGGCTCAAAAGATTTAGGTAGCCATACGTTAGAAGGTTCTCGTTCAGGCATGGCAATGTTGGTTTACGCCGCAATGCACATCATTAGCCGTCCTGGTTATGAACTGCTGATCGACCAAAGTATCAACAAAGCACGCTACTTTGCCGACCTGATTAAAGATCAGAGCGACTTCGAACTGGTTTCAGAACCTGAGCTCTGCCTACTGACTTATCGCTATTTACCTGAATCAGTCAAAGCGGCACTGCTTAAAGCTGAGCCTGAACATCGTGTCGAACTGAATGAGTTGCTCAATGAACTGACTAAGTTTATTCAGAAGAAGCAGCGTGAGACAGGCAAATCTTTCGTGTCGCGTACACGCTTAAACCCTGAAGCATGGGCACATCAGCCAATCATCGTTTTCCGGGTGGTGTTAGCAAACCCACTAACAGGCAATGATATTCTTTCGTCAGTGCTTGAAGAACAGCGTGAGATCTCTAAACTAGCACCAAACTTGATGGGAAAAATCAACAAACTGGTTACGCAAATCAACGCATAGTCATTCAATTTTAGTTGCATCAAATTGAAAATTTCTTTCTTTTTGATGTAACTAAGCTGTCAGTTTATACTCATTTTGCATTCTTTTTGCTCAAACTCTCTTCCAATTCTGTAGTTTTCTAAAATTTTGTTGAGGTTTGTCATATTCTTAAGCATTCATGCCCTGTTTTTGTATTAGTAAATAGTATGTTGGGTTTATACTGACTCTATGGTGCTAGTTAGCTTGATATCTATTTGACGCAGCAGTATTTACGATACCAAGTATAGATTTGGCTTTGTGTTTACTGATATTTGCTTCAGCCATACCCCCTGGTAAAAGATATTAACTAGCAAGTTGTTCTCTATACCCTTGTGAACACTATGAATACATTAGAAAAAATACAAAAAAACCTGGAAAATTTCAGCAAGTCTGAGCGTAAGGTAGCCGAAGTAATTATGGCTTCCCCTCAAACTGCAATTCATTCTAGCATTGCTACCTTAGCTAAAATGGCTGACGTGAGTGAGCCTACAGTTAACCGCTTCTGTCGTCGATTAGACACAAAGGGCTTCCCTGACTTCAAACTTCACCTAGCTCAAAGCTTGGCAAACGGTACACCTTACGTGAACCGTAATGTTGAAGAAGATGATGGTCCAGATGCTTATACGCATAAGATTTTCGAATCAACTATGGCTTGTCTAGACGTTGCTAAAAACAGTCTAGACGCGATGCAAGTAAACCGTGCTGTTGACTTGCTGACTCAAGCAAAACGCATTTCGTTCTTCGGACTGGGTGCCTCTTCTGCTGTCGCCAAAGATGCTCAAAACAAGTTTATTCGTTTTAATATCCCAATCACATGTTTCGAAGACATCGTGATGCAACGAATGAGCTGCATTAACTGCAGTGATAACGACGTTATTGTTCTTATCTCTCATACTGGCCGCACTAAAAGCCAAGTTGAGATTGCAAACTTAGCGCGTGAAAACGGTGCGACAGTTATTGCTATCACAGCAAAAGATTCTCCACTGGATAAAGCGAGCTCGTTGTCTATTTCTCTGGATGTTCCAGAAGACACTGACGTTTACATGCCAATGGCAAGTCGCGTTGTTCAGATGACGGTTATCGATGTGCTAGCGACAGGCTTTACGCTACGTCGTGGTTCTGGTTTCAGAGAGAACCTAAAGCGCGTCAAAGAGTCACTTCGTGATTCACGTTACGAGAAGTACTCTCAGTTCTAATCTGCTTAGTCATGAACTGAAAACAGATGACCAGAGAACAAGTTGAATTAAAAAAACGGAGCCTAGAGCTCTAATGCCGTTCACTTAAGAGTGAACGGCATTTTTGTTCTTAGCATACCGTTGTG
>NZ_JBFSUX010000032.1:0-47503 GCF_041467595.1 Vibrio sp. 10N.247.311.13
TGTTTAAGGATAATTGGATTCACGAACTGGCAAAACTTGAAGAGAACTACGAACCATGTGTGATGGTGACGGTTCTTGAAGACAGAGGTTCCGTTCCACGCGATGCGGGCACCAAAATGCTTGTCACTCGTGACCGAATCATCGCTACGATTGGTGGTGGTCACCTTGAACATGTGGCCACTAAAATGGCGCGTGAAATGCTGATTGCCAGCGAAAAATCACTCAAAGTGGAACGCTTCAACCTAGGTGCTCGCTTAGGCCAGTGTTGTGGCGGAATGGCAACGTTAAGCTTTGAGCCGATTGGCACTCAACAGAACCACCTTGTGCTGTTCGGCGCAGGTCATGTTGCCAAGGCGCTGCTGCACATTGTGGCGACTCTGCCCTTCCGTGTGACCTGGATTGATGAGCGTGAAGAAGTATTTCCTGAAACGCTACCACACGGTGTGAAGAAGCTTGTCTCAGATGATCCAGTCGGTGAAGTAAAACACATGCCACCGAACAGCTATTACCTTGTGATGACCCACAACCACCAGCTTGATTTCGATTTAACCAAAGCGATTATCGACCGTGAAGACAGCCGTTACTTCGGAATGATTGGATCACTCACTAAGCGCAAGAAGTTCGATTTCCGCTTAGAGCAACGCGGCTATAGCCAAGAACAAATTGAAACCATGCTTTGCCCGATTGGTATAAGTGCGGTGAATGGCAAACATCCTGCGGAAATCGCAGTATCGGTTGCCGGTGAACTGATCGCACACTATCAAGGCCAAGCACTTGAACAAAAGCGCCCAACCAAACAATATCGAAATCAGGATTTGACCGATCAACACAGTCAACCAAGCGACGTAGGCGAACCACCATTGGAAGAGAAGATCGCCTAACACAAGTCGCAAAGCTTCAGTGGCCATAACGTCGCTGAAGTCATTAAAAGGAAGTAAACATGACAACGCAACGCAAAGCTTATCGCGCCAGCATTTTACACAGCGTCGCCGACCCAAAAGATGTCGGTATCGATGAGTCTTACGACTATTTTGAAGACGGTGTTTTAGTGGTTGAGAACGGCCATGTCGTCGACTTAGGCCATGCCGATGAGGTATTGGCTCGCCAACCTAAAACACTCGAAGTAAAAGAATACAAAGACAAGCTGATTACCTCTGGCTTTATTGATACGCACATCCACTACCCTCAAACAGGGATGATCGCGTCTTACGGTGAGCAACTTCTTGATTGGTTAGAGAACTACACCTTCCCAGAAGAAAAGCGCTTCAAAAACCCAGTCTACGCACACAAAGTGGCGAAGCTATTCCTAGATGAATTAGCAAGCAACGGCACCACCACGGCACTCGTGTTCGGCACGGTACACAAAGAGTCGGTTAACGTTTTCTTTGAAGAAGCTGAGAAGCGCAACCTACGTATGATTGCGGGTAAGGTTTTGATGGATCGCAATGCGCCTGATTACCTCACCGACACGCCAGAATCTGGCTACGCCGACTCCAAAGAACTGATTGAGAAATGGCACAACCGCAGCCGTTTGCTTTATGCCGTGACACCTCGTTTCGCGCCAACCAGTACACCAGAACAATTGGCTACCGTTGGTAAATTGCTAGAAGAGTACCCAGATGTGTATATGCACACGCACCTTTCTGAAAACGAGAAAGAGATTGAATGGGTAAAAGAACTGTTCCCAGAGCGCGACAGCTATTTGGATGTGTATGACCACTATGGCCTACTGCACAAACGTTCGGTTTTCGCCCATGGCATTCACTTGTCTGATTGCGAATGTAAGCGCCTAGCCGACACGGAATCTGCCATTGCTTTCTGCCCGACCTCTAACCTGTTCTTAGGCTCAGGTTTATTCCGATTACCAGAAATGGAAGAGCACGGCATTCGTGTTGGTATGGGGACTGATGTCGGCGCAGGCACTAGCTTCTCAATCCTACAAACCATGAGTGAAGCCTATAAGATCATGCAGCTTCAACATAAGAAATTGCACCCAGCTAAGTCGCTATTCTTAGCCACATTAGGTGGTGCACGTTCACTGCATTTAGAAGACAAGATTGGCAACTTGGAAGTAGGAAAAGAAGCCGATTTCGTGGTGTTGGACTTACACGCCACACAATTGATGCGCTTTAGAATGGAACAAGCGACCAAGCTTGAAGAGAAGCTATTTGTATTGATGAGCCTGGGTGACGACAGAACCGTCAGCGAGACTTACATCTACGGCGAGAAAGCCTACGATGTGAATTTCAAAGATTATCAAAAGCTCGTTAGCTAGACTGAAAACCGAGTAACAATCGCTAGACAGCGACAGCCGTCGTTAATTAAAAATCCGTCCAGATTTATCTAGCCTTGAAAGACCAGTTGCTGATGCCACTGGTCTTTTTTGTGCTTCATTCAAAGAAATATAAATTAACCGTTCACAAACAACGATCTTCGGTGACGCCAAGTCATTATATTGATAGGTTAATGTTTATACATATCGACTTCATACTTCACTTTAGCGTCTCTCTAAAACATTCGTTTCTCAGCTAAATGGAAGCACTCAATCTAGAAAGGAATTCTATGTTCGAACAGGTCGTCAGCATTCTGTTTCCCGTTTTTGCTTTAGCCAGTGCTGGCTTTGCGGTGGGTCGTTGGCTCAAGCCCGATTTCAAACCGATCAATCGCATCAACATGGATGTGTGTATTCCTGCGCTAGTGTTTGCCTCGCTGACCACCATGCCTCTCGACACCGAACAACTGCCACTCATCACCGCCTCTTTGGTCGCGGTGTTGGTGCCCGCTTTATTGATGATACCAATCTGTAAGATCTTTAAGCTCAACTTCAAAGCTTGGGCGCCGCCACATATGTTCCGCAACAGTGGCAACTTGGCCATTCCCCTGTTCACCTATACCTTTGGTGAGAGTGCATTAGCCCCTGCGGTATTGCTGTTTGTGGTATCGGCATGCGTGCACATTAGTGTCGGTTTAGCGCTACTAAGCGAAGGTAATCCGATCAAACAGATCCTCAAGATGCCGATATTCTTAGCCGCAGCATTAGCGATGACTCTCAACCTGTCTGGCATTGCAGTATGGAATCCAATCTACGAAGCAACATCGCTACTCGGCCAAGCAGCCGTGCCCATCATGCTGTTGTCGTTGGGTTCGCAAATGGTGAACTTGAAGCTAAGCGGACTCAAAGTTGGCTTGCTGTGTACGGCTCAATCGCTGTTTACTGGTGCCATCGCCTTCGCCATCATCTACTTCTTTATCCCGCTGCCAACGCTGCACCTACAAATGATGGTGCTGTTCACCATGCTGCCACCTGCCGTGATGAACTACCTGTTTGCAGAAAGGTTCAATGTCGAGCCTCCCAAGGTCGCATCTATGGTGTTGTTCGGCAACTTCCTAAGTGTGGTTACCTTGCCTATTTTACTGTCGTTCGCGCTGTCTATGTCGAGTTAATTGTTTACGCACTTATCCAGTTTAAGCTCTGCCGTCACTTTAGTAAGGCGCAGAGCAATAGCGAAACAGACTAAGTAAGGACTCACATACCAGAAGAGGCTTTCTAATGGCTGCTTCACCTGCGCTTCTCTGGTTTTTATGTATTGGTTTTTCTGCATCTCATACTGACTCAGCATACCATCCACCCACACGGCATCACTTTCCACCAGCGATACACTAGGCGCAGGAACTGTAAAATCCGATGCGTTGGGTAACAAGGTGAAATCAACGTCTTTGAACGTGATCGCCGTATTCAAATACCACAAACACGCTTCATGGTGCTGAGCGTGATTATCCAAAGATGGTTGACCTGTGCAGGTATCACTTCGCAGCTTATCCAAAGAAAACTGCTGAACCGATTCTAAAATCGCCACCGCTCTGGTTTGTTCGGTTTCAACCCAATCGCCCGCTACTTTCGCACGAATCTCAGACACCGCACCCAGCATCCCGATACCCGCCAAGAACGGCCATAAATAATCCATGAGCTTCCATTTTCGTCGGCTCAAGTTGAACCCACACCAAATCGGAAGATGAAAAAGGAGCGTTAGCCCAAGCGATAGCAAAACGAAATTCAAAGAGCTAGAGAGCATGAGTTCGCTATCAAAGAAGTTCTTCATAATGAGATACTTGCCTGTATAACAAAGAGAAATTTGATACTAGGTTCGATATTTGAAAAGAGTGTAAGAGGAAAGTAAAAACAGCACAAAAAGTTAGGATTTGGATGAATAATATCCAATCGAAACTTGTTGTTATTTCAAAGCCAACACATGCTCGATAAAAGCCGACTTCTTTTCACGGTACTCTTCTTGCGACCAATCTTCACAAGACATTTTGAGGGTGTTGTATTGCTCCACTAATTCCGGATCCGCACGTAGCTTGTCACGAAACCTTAGAAAACATTCGAACTCAGAACCATTGGCAACTACTTGCAAGGCCACGTCATGTCCTGATGTAGACTCCAACATGCACAGTTCCGGCGTTCTTAAGGTATCGAGTTTCTCATTGAAGCCGAGTGTTGTGAGTTGTTCAATGGCGTACTCAAGTTCACTCGATTCAATACCGACGAATATATCCAAGTCGCCTTTAGATACTGCAGATGGAATAGAAGATGCGCCTACGTGCTCAACTCTCGCATTAAGGATTAGCTTTTTGATGTCACGTTCGTATCGGACAAACAGCTCGTTGCAAGCCGCTTGGTATTGTTCCGCAGGGTAAAATTTCATATATCTTCACTCCGAATCACAAACTATTGAACACACCAATTGCTAACAGAAACAATACGATGCTAATCGCCCCGACATAAGAAATTCTGGTTCGCTCTTTTTCAATTGGAATCAATGGGGGAAAGCGCCCTAATGTGAATACTTTACAGACTATCCAGCCAGCTCCGTAACCAATGAACTCAATCAATATCGACTGAAACAGATACCTAAAGAATGAGCTCAATGCCCTAAAATACGCGACTATCAAGTCTTCCATTTTTTGTCCTAAGTAAAGTCAATTTGGACTAAAAATGCCATGGGTAGAGATTCATATCAAGAACCTTATACAGGACTGCGCACGCAATGAATCAGTTTAAACGTAAGTACTTACTATCGACATGCAATGATTCACAGAGTCTTCTTTCTCACCAACAGGCGCAACATAGTGAATTGCAGCTTCGGCATGTGCTTGGTCTGCGAGTTTACTGATAACCCATGCAGCTAAGTATTTAGACGACAAACAGCCACCCGCTGTAGCAATGTTACCTTCCGCATAAAACGGCTGGTCCAACACGTTCACACCGGATTCAATTACCCATGGCTTCGTTGTTAAATCAGTACAGGCTGGAACTTGATTCAGTAACCCCAATACCGACATCAATAAAGTCCCTGAGCATTGACCACCAATCAATTGTGTTTGTGGATTAAGGTTTAACCTTGAGAGTAATTTATCATCTTGGGCGACATCGCGGGTCAACATGCCACTACCAAACAACACCGCATCAGCTGTATTCGCGAACTCTAAAGGCTGTTGAGATTTAATTGTGACTCCATTCATTGAAGTCACTGATTCTGTAGGGCTAGTAATCTGCACATTCCAACCAAACTCTTTCATTCGATTCAAAATACCCGATGCGATGAAAGAATCTAGCTCGTTAAATCCATCAAATGTTAGTACGGCAATATCCATATTTGTCTTTTCCTTAAACCCTATTTAATAGCTCAGACACTGTGATTAAAACTACATACAACTCATTTTTGATTATATCTAACTCACTTTTCGAACCGAATCGCTGAGTAATCTATTGACCTACGATGCTTTAATTGGAGATGACCGTACACCTCAAACCACTCAAGAGATAACACATGCTTTTCACCACCTTCCAAATGTAGTTCGCAACGATACCGTTCAAAATTCGTGTCATTGACCAAACTTTGCCACTTAGTCAAATATCTTTCACGGCCATCACGAACAATTGAATCGGATAACTCACGATTCAACATGTGCTTTTGAGAAATCGCGTATACGAAACCGTCGATAATTTCTGAGAGTTCTAGCTTAATATCATGTGATAATTTTTTCTTTGGGACACCAGCTTTAACTAGGTCATCGTAATCGTAAAAAATACTGAAATGAGCAGTGCGACTTGATGTTTCGTGATCGTAGCGAACACCAGTAGTAAAAGTTCTTACAGGTAAAGCGCTATGTTGGCTATGTCCTCTCAAGTCGCAGCCAACTACGTAATGAATATTTGAGTCGTAAATATCCTGACGTTGTGATTCGACAGCAACTCTAGCAGCTTCGTCATTCGTAATCTCAAATGCAAAACATCGCTTCTTCCGTTCATTAAAATGCCAATCAAGATATAACTTACTTAAGTTGAACAAGTTAAAAGCCAAACTATTCAAAGAGCTACGAATTTCATGGTTTAGTACATAGTCAGCAAACGGGGTTGAAATAGACCTTAAATTCCAATAATTAACTTTATTTTTGAAGTCCCAATATGCTTCAATTATTTGGTCATAAATAATTTCTAGATCTAAAGCTTTGACTAGCAAAGAACGTATCTCTTGATAATTCTCCGCATCAGAATCTGATACGTCAAAAACTCGGTGCTCTGCTGTTTCAGTATTAAATACAACGATATTTTTCATAACTCTCTCAACTGATCTTGAACATCAACACTCTGCCCGACTAGACAGGAACAACCAACAGCACACTTTAATTCACATATGCACCTAGAGTCACCAACTGAATGATAAATCTGCATTACCTTTGTCCAAAAACAAAAAGCCCCGGTTATAGGAACCGGGGAAACAGGGTGGGATGAGTTTGGCGCGTACCCGTAAACCAAACTCTCCCCAAGCCTCACCTAAGACTCATGCTCTTAGGTAAAGGATTCACATCATTATTGAAGCGTAGCGCCTTGCTCTACCCAAGTGCCGATGAGTGCGCGTTCTTCGTCGGTCATTTGAGTCATGTTACCAAGCGGCATCACCTTGGTTGTTACCGTTTGAGCAATAATCCTTGGTACGTTGGCTTTAATCTCTTCTGGGGTATCAAACATCACACCGGCTGGCGCAGCAGCAAAAGCAGCGTGGCTCGGGGTTGATGAGTGACACACAGAACAGCGCTCTTGAATGACTTTGTTGATGGTTTCAAAGCTTACACCTGCGCTAGCCGTTTGCATTGCGTGGTCTGCAGGAACAGCTTGAGAACTGGCCGTCGTTGAAGCGGTGGCGATCGAAGCAGCCTCTTCTGTCGCTGATTCAGTCGCGCTTACTTGCACTTCTTGAACCACTGGAGCTTGTACAACTGGAGTCATCTGTTTTTTCGCGTAAGGCGAGGTAACAAACGCAAGCGTGATCATACCTAATGCAGCTACAGGTACAGTCCATGCAAACTTTTGGCTACCATGACGTGTGTTGAAGTAGTGACGCACCAAGATACTGAAGATTGCTAGGCCAGCAAGAATCAGCCAGTTGTATTCCGAGCCATAAGTGCTTGGGAAGTGGTTACTGATCATGATGAACAGCACTGGCAGTGTCATGTAGTTGTTGTGACGAGAACGCAGTAAGCCCTTCGCTGGCAGTGCCGGATCCGGTTCGCGCTTCTCTTCAATCGCTTTCACCAGGTTGCGCTGTGCAGGCATGATAACGCGGAATACGTTACCCACCATGATGGTACCAATAATTGCACCAACATGAATGTAAGCACCACGGCCACTGAACACTTGGGTTAGACCATAGGTCGCAGCAACAAGCAGCACAAACAGCACAACGCCAAGCAACACGGGGGTTTTGCCTAATGGTGAGTCACACAGTAAGTCGTAAATAAACCAACCGGCAACGAATGAACCAATACCAATCGCGATTGCCGTTGTTGAATCAAGGCCAGAGCCCGGTGCAATCAGGTAAATCTCCGCGTTGAGGTAGTAAACCACACCCAGTAGACACACACCGGTGATCCACGTGAAGTAAGCTTCCCATTTAAACCAGTGCAGGTGCTCTGGCATCTCTGGTGGCGCAAGTTTGTATTTTTCTAGGTGATAAATACCACCGCCGTGAATTGCCCATAAGTCGCCTGAAAGGCCCGTTTTTGGGTTTACTCGGTTAAGGTTGTTCTCTAACCAAACAAAGTAAAATGATGCGCCTATCCACGCAACACCAACAATCATGTGAGCCCAGCGTATTGCTAGATTCAACCATTCTGTAATATGCGGATCCATAATAAACTCCTGTATCACAACGCTTTAGCTAAGCGTTGCTCTTCCTTATTGTCGTCCGTTGGCAGATCGTCCAAATGCAACGCCACTCGGTCGCTGTCGAAATAAACTTCGTCACAGTTGTGTCCTTCGCCGCCTCTATCGACAATCAAGAACTGGTCTTGCTCGGTGAGGGCGAGAACTGGGTGATGCCACACCCCTTTGTGATAGTTCACTCCTTGACGACCGTTGCTCAAGAAAGCTCGGCTATTGGCTAATGTTGGATCGTCGCCTTTTGGCGCAACAACAATTAAATAGGGTTGACCAAGTAATGGAATGAATGCCTGAGAGCCAAGTGGATGACGCTCTAACATTTTGATGGTCAGTGGGTAGCTCAACGGTGTGGCTTGGAAGATGCTGATGATCGCTTCTCCGTCTTGGTCTTGCACATCCGTTGTCGCTAGCTTGTGGTAGCGACGTGTTGATCCACTGTTGATCATGAAGAAATCACTATTATCGGACTCGATAACATCGCCAAACTCTGCAAAAGCCTGCTTGGTTAACGGTTCGATGGATAAACGACGTATTCCATTACTCATACTCATTTCCTTACCTATTTCGCTTTCGTACCAAACAGACGCAAACGGCTGATACCACCATCTGGGAATATGTTTGCACGTACGTGGGTAATCGCACCAAGGTCGTTTACCTCAGAAATGAATTCGTGAACCTCGTGCGCTTGCAGCTTTTGTGCAGGCAACAGTTCACGCCAGAATAAGCTTTGTGTTTCTACTTGGTCGTCGGTACCACCTTTCACGTAAGCAGCTTGAATTGAGCAGCTGTCAGGGTAGTTACCTTTGAAATGAGCCGTATCCACTACGATGCGTTCGATGTTGCCTGGGTGGCCTAGTGCCACGATAACCCAGTCGTTACCTGGTGTACGACGACGCGCTGTTTCCCAGCCATCACCCATGTTTTCACCGCGGCCAGGACCTAAGATGTTGGCTTTGTTTCCGTAGTGTTCGTCACTACATGCGAGTGCTCGGCCACCGTGTTCAACCGATGCTAGGTCGACTTGTTGCTGAGAATCTATTGCGTCCCAATCTACACTTGGTCGGCCATAAACACGTAAACGTGCAACACCGCCATCTGGGTAGATGTTCAAACGTAGGTGCGTAAATACTTGGTCACTTTCGATCGCTTCAAGATGATGATGATCACCTTGTAGTGCCATTGAAGGCAGAATTTCTTGCCACTCTGTTGCGTCTGTTGGCTCACCTTGTGGTGAATAACACGCGTCAATTGATGCCGAAGGTGGGAAGTTACCTGTGAAGAATGAGGTATCAATATCAACGCCGGCAATGGTGCCAGCTAGGCCAAGGCGAACGACACAGTAGTCGTAACCTTCACCACGTTTACGTCTGCTTTCCCAACCGTCCATCCACTTGCCGTTATCGTCATATAAGTCGTCTTTCCACTCTGGTGCTGCGTGGCTGAGTAGACGGCTTTTATCCGCGAAAAAATCGTCTGTTGCGAAGATAGCTTCTGCGCCGAGTTTTTCGTCTGCAAGGTTTATGTATTGTTCAAATGTTTGGGTCATGTCCGTGTAATCCTATCCAATTAATCAAGTAATAATAAAATGAGAACTTAGTGGCTTATTCGCTTATAAAGCGAGCTCTTAGCGCACTAAGACTGGGCTGAGATAGCTGTTAACTCCGTTAACTTACATATCCCAGAGACGAAACATCGCGATCTTGTTGATCTCTTGAATCGCCGTAGCAAACTCAGTTTCACTATCATTTCCTAATCGCATCTCGAACGACTCAAGAATTTGGTAACGATTGGCTCCCTTCACCGCCATGATAAAAGGGAAATTGAAGCGACTTTTGTAGCTGTTGTTGTAAGAAGTGAATTTTTCAAATTCTTCGGCGTTGCACTGGTCGATGCCCGCCCCCGCTTGTTCTTTGGTCGACGACTCGGTGAGTTCGCCGTTTACTGCTGCTCGACCGGCTAAATCCGGGTGAGCGTTGATCAAAGCCAACTGTTTGCCTTGGTCTGCACTTAACAAGGTCGATGCCATTTTCAGATGAAGATTCTCGATATGGTCATCTTCGGCATTCAAACCTTGGTCATACACCACTTCTGCGACCCATGGGCTGTGCTCGTAAACATCAGCGAAGTGAGCGACAAAGGTATCGCGGTCCATGGTTGTTGGTTGGCATGATCGAAATTCAGTCACGTTAAGCCTCCTTGCTTCACTGTTACTTTTGCTGTTGATGATTAGCGTTATTTGGTTGATATGGATGATGTTGGTGCCAGTGGTTGGCGATATCGATTCGACGACATAACCACACGCTGTCGTGCTGTTTTACGTAATCTAAGAAACGTCTTAATGCAGCAATACGACCGGGGCGACCAATCAGACGACAATGCAGCCCAACCGACATCATTTTCGGTGCGGTTTCGCCTTCCATATAAAGGGTGTCAAACGTGTCTTTCAGATATTGGAAGAACTGCTCACCAGAGTTAAAGCCTTGCGCCGTTGAAAAACGCATGTCGTTCACATCGAGTGTATAAGGGATCACTAGCTGAGGATGACCAGTCTCGGTGTGCCAATAAGGCAGGTCATCATCATAGGCATCTGAGTCGTAAAGAAAGCCGCCTTCTTCTGCGACTAAGCGACGCGTATTTGGACCAGTTCGACCTGTGTACCAACCTTGTGGGCGTTGACCCGTCACTTGTTGGATGATCTCAATCGCTTTGGTCATGTGGTCGCGCTCTTCAGATTCATCAATGTATTGATAGTCTATCCAGCGGTAGCCGTGGCTACAGATTTCGTGACCCGCTTCGACCATGGCTTTGGCTACTTCTGGGTGACGCTCAATCGCCATTGCGACAGCAAATACGGTCAGTGGGATTTCATATTCATCGAACAAGCGAAGAACACGCCACACACCCGCACGGCTACCATATTCATAGATGGATTCCATGCTCATGTGACGTTCGCCTTTAATCGGCTGTGCTGACGGGATCTCTGAAAGAAAAGCTTCAGACTCGTCGTCTCCATGTAACAAACAACGCTCACCGCCCTCTTCATAGTTCAATACAAAAGAAACCGCGACGCGCGCATTACCTGGCCATTGAGGGTTTGGAGGGTTAGCTCCGTAACCGATCAAATTTCTTGAATAATCCTTATTCATCCAAGTACTCCTAACATAAGTGGTTGGCTTAGCCGCTCTTTAAGTGAGTCGCCAAATGATTCAACCAAATGGATTCTCGATAAACAGAGCAACCTTACCCCTGTACACTTATTGTATACAATTATTTATCTCAATGTAAAGATTTTGTTATTCAAGTTAAATTTACGCACTATTGTCATTTAAAAACAACAGCTTAACAAAGTAAAAGCTCACCAAAAAACGATAATCAAGATCTATAAAGTCAGAAAAAACGACACAATAGTTAACATTTTCCCAACAATTCGCTTTACTAATTGTGTACAGTTCGTACATAGTTAGTGATAACAAAGTGACCAGTTGCATTCTTTGCAAGGTCGAAACAGACAGATAAACCACGGAACAGAGGAGCGCCAAAAGCGCTATTAAAGGACTATGGGAAGATTAACAACACACGTATTAGACACGACTCACGGCTTACCGGGTGCAGAGATCAAGGTAGAGCTTTATAAGGTCAATGAAGACTCAACAGAAAAGCTGGCGACGGTAATCACTAACTCCGATGGCCGAACCGATGCGCCGATTCTGGCAGGGAATGATTTCCGACCGGGGAAATATCAATTGGTGTTTTACGTAGCCGATTACTACAGAAGTAAAGGCGTGGAGCTGGATGGCGTGCCTTTCCTAGACGATGTGGTTATTCGTTTCGGCTTAGATGATCCAGAAGCGCATTATCACGTTCCTCTTCTCGTCTCGCCTTACAGTTTCTCAACCTATCGGGGCAGTTAGTCTCGTGACCTAGAGCTTCGAACTAGGCTCACCGACAAGTATTAAGCAGATTAGTGCGTGCATCTAAAATGATGCGCGCTCATTAAACACGCTCATATAAAAATACTAACAACGTTATTAGTTAGAAGTTGATGACTAAAGAACAGATAACTAAAGAAATAGCGGCTAGGAAAAAACCTTAAAACTTAATATTGAAATCTCGCTGTATTCAATAAATGGATCACAACATAAAAGGACTTGCTGACATGAGTGAGAGTAAAACAGAAATACTCAACCAAGATGCGAATAACGGAATTTTAGAGAAACTCTTTAAAATTAAGGCCCACGGAAGCAGTGTGAAAAATGAGTTGGTCGGCGGTGTCACCACCTTCGCAACCATGGCTTACATCATCTTCGTTAACCCACAAATTATGGCCGCATCGGGTATGGATGCAGGAGCGGTATTCGTCGCAACCTGTATTGGTGCAGCTATCGGTTGTTTGTTAATGGGGTTATTTGCGAACTGGCCTGTCGGCCTTGCGCCGGGCATGGGCTTGAATGCCTTCTTCTCGTTCACGGTAGTAAGCGAAATGGGCTACAGCTGGGAAGTGGCACTGGGTGCGGTGTTTATCTCCGGCATCTTGTTTGTCGGGATGAGCTTCTACAAAGTCCGCCAATGGATAATTGAAAGTATCCCAGTGAGTCTACGTTATGCCATGACAGCGGGTGTTGGTTTGTTCTTAGGTCTAATTGGCCTTAAAACAGCAGGTATCGTCGTCGAAAACCCAGCAACACTGGTATCATTAGGTGACTTCACTAAACCTGAAGCGCTACTGGCCGCTATCGCGTTCCTTATCATCGCGGTTCTCAGTGAACGCAAAGTGTTTGGTGCGGTGCTAATCGGTATTTTGAGTGTAACTCTGGTCGGCATGATGCTTGGCTTAGTGCATTACAACGGCTTCTTCGCAGCTCCACCAAGCTTAGCGCCTACGTTCCTAAAAATGGACATTATGGGCGCTCTCGATGTTTCAATGATCAGCGTTATCTTAGCTTTCCTTTTTGTAAACATGTTCGATACCGCGGGTACTTTGATGGGCGTGGCCGAGCGTGCAAACCTAACTAACCCTGAAACAGGAAAAATTGAAGGCCTGAGCAAAGCGCTCAAAGCCGACAGTATCTCAAGTGTGGCAGGTGCGTGTGTGGGTTGTCCGCCAGTAACCAGTTACGTAGAAAGTGCAGCGGGCGTTGCAGCAGGCGCAAGAACAGGCCTATCTGCGATTGTGGTTGGGGTGTTGTTCTTAGCGGCAATTTTCCTATCTCCACTTGCAGGCATGATCCCAGCTTACGCAACCTCTGGCGCGTTAATTTACGTAGCGTTCGTGATGATGAGCAGCATGCAGCACGTTGATTGGAAAGACTTCACCAACGGTGCTCCCGCAGCCATTACAGCGTTAATGATGCCTCTGACCTTCTCTATCGCGAATGGTATCGCACTGGGTTTCATTACCTACACAGTGCTGAAACTGGCGACAGGTAAAACAAAAGACGTCTCGATTTCGATGTACTTCTTAGCGGCTATTTTTGTCGCGAAGCTCGTGTTCATCGGTTAATCACCCAACGTAACTATCGCTTGGCTTGTTCGCAGGCCGAGCTATCAAGACACATGCTAGAACAACGTTTTTAAGAAAAAGCTAATTGTACTAATCAGCGGAACACACAAATATCCGCTCGGTTAATGCACCTTTTTTATGACCCTACGCAGTTTGTAGAAGTCATTATTTGACCGCCAATCGCCTGTAAACGGAAACACAGGCAGAGGAATATCAAATGAAACTTCTGTACACCCTAAATGAAAGACCGCCTCACGGCTTAACCTTCCTACTCGCATTACAGCACATGCTCGCCTCGATTGGTGGCATCGTCGCTGTTCCCCTTATTGTCGGCGCGTCAATTGGCTTGCCTAACACCGAGATCGTTTCATTGATCAATGCTGCGCTGCTGGCGTCAGGTATTGTGACCGTCGCTCAATGTCTCGGTTTTGGCCCTGTTGGCATTCGACTGCCCGTGGTGATGGGTTCGAGCTTTGCCTTTTTGGGCGTCGCCATTTCAATCGGCAACGAAGGCGGTGTCGCCGCAATCATGGGCTCAGCGCTTATCGGCTCGTTCGTGGTGATTGGTGCCAGCTTCTACATGGACAAGGTTCGGAAACTGTTCCCAACCGTGGTAAGTGGTGTAGTGGTTACCTTAATCGGCTTAACCATTTTACCGGTTGCCATGAACTGGGTCGGAGACTCTCCTGCCAACACAGAACAATTCGCCACGCTGCCAAAGCTGTTTCTAGCACTGATCTCTTTGGGGATTGTGGTTGGCGTATCGGTTTACTGTAAAGGCGCGGTTGCCGCTTCGGCCATCGTGATTGGTTTGGCGGGTGGTTACATTGTGGCGCTGTCACTCGGCATGGTCGATCTTGAGCAGATCAGCTCTGCTGCTTGGGTCGGTGGCCCAGAACCATTTAAGTATGGCTTTACGTTTTCTGCTAGTGCCATCATCAGCATGAGCTTGGTGTACATCGTGGTTATCGCTGAAGCAACCGGTGACTTCATGGCGCTTGGCAACAACTGCCAAACCCAAGTCAGCGGTAAAGATCTAAAACGTGGACTGCTAGGCGATGGTCTTGGTAGTACCTTGTCTTCGATTTTAACAGCGATGCCACTGGCGTCATTCAGCCAAAACGTCGGTATTGTGGGTATCACAGGTGTAGCAAGTCGCTATGTAGTAGCTGCAACCGGTGGTTTGTTAATTTTAGGTGGTTTATTCCCGAAATTAGCCGCTATTGCCGTCACGATTCCGAAACCTGTTTTGGGTGGTGTGGGCTTTGTGATGTTCGGGATGATTGCTTACGCGGGTATCCGCATGTTGATCAAGGCCGCAGACACCAAGCGAAATGCCTTAGTAATCTGTGTAGGTTTAGCGTCTGGCTTAGCCGTCACCTTCGAACCAAGATTGCTGCAACACTTGCCGCATGATCTAGCGAACTTTCTTCACTCAGGCATCACTACCGGTACTATCATGACGGTGCTATTGAACCTTGTTTTACCAAAGTCTTCACGAGCAGAAGAGCAAGAAGCACTGGCCGAAAGCCAAGCGCAAGTTGAGCTAGAAATGAAAGAACAAGCTGAAGAAGAACGACACTCAGACGAGCAATTAGAGATTCATCAAGCAAGTACAGAAGCAGACGTTCAAGCAGCATCAGATGACCCTGAGCCAAAAACGAACTAGCTGGTTCACTGACTAACGTAAAACCGATTTCCGTAGGATCAGGGCTGATTAGAGCATTGAACGTTTTAACGCCCTGATTCGAATTTATCTTTCAACAGCAAATACCAACAAAGACCCTCTTCCCTGAAAAGGCTGAGATGGCTAAGGACTACTATGAATGGAAACCATCTGGATTAAGAATCCTCTCGCAATCTACACTGGCTCGCAGGCTGATGCAGAAGGCGGAATCGTCATAAAAGATAATAAAATCATTGAACTGGTTGGCAAACACAAAGAGCCGACCTTACCCGTAGATTACAGCGCCGACGCCTCTCGTCATGTTGTGACTCCTGGGCTTATCAATGCGCACCACCACTTCTATCAAACCCTAACGCGAGCCTACCCCGGCGCACTCAATAAAGAACTCTTCCATTGGCTACAAAGCCTCTACCCAGTTTGGGCCAACCTCGATTCGGAGATGATGAGCCTCGCAACAGAGCTTGCTCTGGTTGAGCTGATGATGTCGGGCTGTACCACTGCTTCCGATCACCATTACTTGCTACCAGACGGGCTTGAGCACGCTATTGATTTGCAAGTCGAGGCCGCAGAGAAACTGGGCGTTAGAGTGATATTTACCCGAGGTTCCATGAGCCTAGGGGAAGATGAGGGTGGATTGCCACCAAGACACACCATTCAAACCGAACAAACCATCATTGATGACAGCCAGCGCTTGATTCGTGATTACCACCAGCGTGATGAAGGGGCGATGATTCAAATCGCGCTCGCGCCTTGTTCGCCGTTCTCAGTCACTACCGACCTGATGAAAGAGACCGCCAAGATCAGTGAGCGTGAAAACGTCATGATGCACACGCACCTATGCGAAACGCTCGATGAAGAAGACTTCTGTATAGAGAAGTTTGGCTTGCGCCCAGTTGATTACCTAGAAGATGTGGGTTGGCTGAACGAGCGCACTTGGCTCGCTCATGGTATTCACTTCAATCCAGAAGAGATCAAACGTTTGGGTAAAGCAGGCATTGGTATCAGTCACTGCCCAACTTCCAATATGATGTTGGCTTCCGGTATTTGTAAAAACAACGATCTAGAAGCAGCAGGCGTAAAAGTCGGGCTAGGTGTGGATGGTTCGGCCTCAAACGACGGCTCTAATATGATTGCCGAAGTGCGCATGGCGATGTATCTACAACGCCTGCAATATGGTTCCGCCAACGTTTCACACTTTGATGCATTGCGCTGGGCGACATCCGGTTCTGCCGCGGCAATGGGCAGAACCGACATTGGTACACTAGAGGTTGGCAAACAAGCCGATATCGCGATGTTCAAGCTCGATGATATTCGTTTTTCTGGCAGCCACGACCCACTGGCCGCATTACTACTTTGTGGTGCTCAACAAGCGGATAAAGTGATGGTTGCAGGTAAGTGGCGAGTGAACGATGGCGCTGTGATTGGCGTAGACATGGAACAACTAATGCACCGCCACCATGCAGCTGCAATGAAGCTAGGTAAACTGGCGATGAATAATTAAATACTCTCTAACTAGAAAAGCGAAAAAAGGCCGACGTGATGTCGGCCTTACTTATTCATTCACAGCCCCGTCCTCAATGTGTAAATACATTTCAGGAAGGGACATTATAAGCACGAAAAGAATATCTACAATGACCTTTATATTAAAATACAATGTCTTAACTCAAATCCTAAACAACTTCCAGAATAATTTTCTCAAGCTTATCTAAGCCTTCGCTGAGTACTTCAGATTCAATAGTTAATGGTGGAAGCAGACGAATTACATTCGCTTTTACACCACACGAAAGCAGAATAAGACCATTTTCTTGTGCTTTCGTTATCACCGCTTTAGTTAAGTCCTGCAATGGCTTGCCTGACTCTGGATCAGTAAACTCAATAGCCATCATCGCTCCAGTGGTACGTATTTCACCAATAGCTGGAACCGATTCCTGTAGCTTGCTCATACGGGCATTCACAACCTCACCAATGCCCATTGCTTTAGCACACAATTGCTCTTCTTCGATAATTTTTAGGACTTCTAAACCAGCCACACACCCCAACGGAGAGCCAGCGTAAGTACCACCTAAGCCACCTGGTAGTGCCGAATCCATAACACCGGCTTTTCCCACTACTGCTGAGATAGGGAAACCACCCGCAATACCTTTTGCCATTGTTATCATGTCGGGTTCAATGCCCAGATATTCAGTGGCAAACATTTTACCCGTGCGCGCAAAGCCCGTTTGAATTTCATCCGCGATAAGCATAATGCCGTATTTGTCACACAACTCACGCAGGCCTTGAGCAAACTCCGCGGGGGCTTGATAGAAACCGCCTTCACCTTGCACAGGCTCAAAGATTATCGCCGCCACGCGTGATGGCTCAATATCACACGCAAACAAATCATCGAGCGCTTGCAGGCTTTGTTCTGTGCTTACGCCATGAAAAGCATTTGGGTAAGGTGCATGAAATATTTCATTTGGAAATGGGCCAAAGCCCGCTTTGTAAGGCGCGACTTTACCCGTTAGCCCCATGGTCATATTAGTGCGGCCGTGGAAGCCACCTTTAAAAGCAATCACACCACTGCGGCCAGTATGAGCTCTCGCTACTTTCACAGCATTCTCAACCGCTTCAGCTCCTGTTGTCAGGAAAATCGCTTTTTTATCACTGTCACCGGGGGCGAGTTCTGTGAGCTTTTCTGCCAGTTCAACAAAGGAGGCATACGGCGTTACCATCGCACAAGTGTGTGAAAAGTTATCCAGTTGAGCCTTTACCGCTTCGTTGATACGCTTATTTGCATGCCCTGTATTCGTCACCGCGATACCAGCAGCAAAGTCGATATATTTATTTCCATCCACATCCCACACGTGAGCATTCTCTGCTTTTTCAACATAAAGTGGGTACAGTGCGCCCATGCCTTGAGCGATAACTTGGCTTCTTCTTTGATGTAGTTGTTGATTTGTCATTGTCATGTCCTTTGATTAGTTGCCGCCAAAGCAGAGATATTTGATGCTCATGTATTCATCGATACCTTGTTTTGCCCCTTCACGCCCTATACCGGACTGCTTAACTCCACCGAAAGGGGCTACCTCGGTAGAGATCATGCCTTCGTTAATTCCTACCATGCCGTATTCCAGCGCTTCTGCTATCTTCCATACACGGTGGATATTTTGGCTATAGAAGTAAGACGCTAAGCCATAGATAGTGTCGTTAGCCATTTCGATAAGCTGTTGGTCATCATCAAATTTGATCACCGGAGCGACTGGGCCAAAGATCTCTTGCGAGACAATATCCATATCATGCGTAACGTTTTTGAGAACGACAGGTTGCATGAATAAACCATCAAGAGTTTTCGGCTCAGTAACTGGTTTCGCGCCCTGTTCGATTGCACCGTCAATGAGGGACTGAATACCTTGTTTTGCTGATTCGCTGATTACCGGACCAACATTTACACCCTCTTCTAGACCATTGCCTACTTTAAGCTGCTGCACTGCCGCATTGAATTTTTCAACAAACTCATCGTACACCTTGTTATGTACATAAAAACGGTTAGCGCAGACGCAGGTTTGACCGGCATTACGAAACTTAGACGCCATTGCACCAAGCACAGCCGCATCAATATCTGCATCATCAAATACGATAAATGGTGCATTTCCACCAAGCTCCATTGACGTTCGCTTGATGTCGTTTGCACTTTGCTGCATCAGCACTCTTCCAACTTGCGTAGAGCCCGTGAAAGAGAGCTTACGAATCAGAGGATGTGAGGTGAAAATACCGCCAACTTGACGAGAATTCGCTCCCAATACCACTTGCAGTACATCACGAGGAATGCCCGCTTGATATGCTAGCTCTGCTACAGCAAAAGCAGATAACGGTGTGGATTCAGACGGCTTCACAATAAAACTACAGCCAGCCGCAAGTGCTGGACCTGCCTTACGAGTTATCATTGCAATTGGAAAATTCCACGGAGTAATCGCACAAGCTACTCCAATAGGTTGTTTAATAGTAACAAGGCGTTTGTCGCTACTTGGCGCTGGGATTGTCTCACCATAGGTACGCTTCGCTTCTTCAGCAAACCACTCGATAAAGCTTGCGCCGTACAACACCTCACCTTGTGCTTCTGCCCATGGTTTTCCTTGCTCTAACGTCATCAGGCGACCTAGATCTTCCTTGTTTTCAAGTAATAACTGATACCATTTTTGTAGCAAACCAGAACGGGTTTTGGCTGGCAGCAAAGCCCACTCTTTTTGCGCGACGCTTGCACGGTCGACCCCATCTAAAATGTCATGTTCAGACGACACTGGTGCATAACCAAGTATTTCACCCGTCGCGGGGTTACTTACAGCAATACCTTGGTCTTGATTTAGCACCATAAACGACAGCAATGATTGATTTGTAATTTGTTGCATGGGGATTCCTTTTGACAGCTTTACCTTGGCGTCTACTGATAGTTACCCTACCAAGCAGAAAACCAATAGTTCATTGTTTTAATAATGGTTTTCCTAAGCAGGGATCTGCTGAGTAATGCAGTGGATGTTACCTCCACCCAGCAAAACCTCACGCGTTGGTATACCAACGACTTGATGTTCAGGCATCGCTTGCCGCAATATTTTTATTGCCTGCTCGTCAGTTCTATCATCGAGCAATGGCAAAAACACATAACCATTCGCGATAAGAAAGTTGGCATAAGAAGCACTTAACCTTTCCCCTGCATCACGTGTCATTCCATCACTTTTATCAATTCCGCTTGCTTCTGCTTCGCTATAGTGCAAAGGCCCTGGCAACGGTAAACGGATGATTTCAATCTCTCGACCTTTAGCATCAGATTGATCTTTTAACACTTGTTCCGCCTGACGAGATAATGCGAATTGTGGGTCTGATGGATCATCTGTCCAACTCAATACCACTTTCCCCGGGGCAATTACATGCATCAAATTATCAACATGTCCGTCAGTTTCATCATCGAATAGTCCTTTAGGCAGCCAAATGACCTTTTCAATACCTAGATATTCTTTGAGATGTGTTTCTATCTGTTGTTGATTCAACTCAGGGTTGCGTCCCGGACTAAGCAAACACTCTTCTGTTGTATAGAGCGTACCTTCGCCATCAGTATGAATTGAGCCCCCCTCTAAAACGAATGGGGCGTTGTAGTGATCAATTCCGATAATGTCACATACTGAGCTAGCCACTAGGTCGTCCTGCTGCCAGTTTTCATAGAGGCCATTATAGTCACCACCCCAAGCGTTAAACTGCCAGTTGATTCCACGACGCTCGCCGTCTTGATTCACCAACACTGTGGGCCCAATATCACGCATCCACGCATCATTGAATGGGATTTCAACAAGCCGAATATCTGAATGAAGCAATGTTCTCGCCTTATCAAATTGCTTCGCACTCACGGCGACACAAACCTTAGTCACTTCTGCTATTGCATTCGCAATGCTAGCGAATGTTTGCTGGGCAGGAAGGGCGTTATCACGCCAATTGTCTCGTCTTTCTGGCCAAGCCAACCAAACTTCTTCAATAGGATGAAACTCAGCTGGAAAGTAGAACCCATCTTGCAGTGGTGTTGTCGATAACTGCATAGTCTGCCCCTTTAAACTGCTAGTTTGCCCACAGAGCCATATAGATCTGGGCGGCGGTCACGGAACAGCCCCCACGAGTGACGCGCTTGAGCCGTTGCGGCTAAATCAATCTCCGCGTAAATGATAGCTTCCTCATCACGTGGCGCTTCTGCCAACTTGCCACCAGTATGATCGGTAATAAAAGAAGAACCGTAGAATGTGGTTTCAATGCCATCATCACATTCTGTGCCTACGCGATTAGACGCAATCACAGGAACCAAGTTTGCAGCGGAATGGCCTTGCATAGTGCGTTGCCAGTGATCACGAGAATCTAAAGTTGGATCTTGTGGTTCGCTGCCAATAGCGGTTGGGTAAAAAATGGCTTCTGCACCATGTAACGCTAAGCTACGAGCAAGCTCGGGAAACCATTGATCCCAGCAAATACCAGCGCCGAACTTACCAAACTGGGTTTGCCATACTTTGAAACCAGTATCTCCAGGACTAAAATAGTATTTTTCGCTATAACCCGGACCATCCGGGATGTGTGATTTGCGGTAGTTATCTAGCACAGTGCCATCGGCATCAATCATCACTAATGAGTTAAAGAAGGTATTGCCCGCTTTTTCAAAATAACTAACTGGAATCACGACCCCGAGTTCTTTTGCCAATGCACTCATCTCTGTTATCAACAGACAATTGTCTACTTCCTCAGCCAACTCAAAATACTTAGCTTCTTGCTTCTTACAAAAATAAGGAGCAGCGAACAATTCCTGCGGCAAAACCACATTGGCACCGTTACTCGCAGCTTCACGAATCGCTTGCTTAGCTTTATTTAGGTTATCTTCCAGATCCCAGCTTTTGGTCAGTTGCAGGGCCGCGAATTTTACTACTCTACTCATTGGATGTTCCTTATCGTCCGGTTAGATAGCCAGTTTATCTCTTAGGTTGTAATACGCTGCGCCAACTGCTGTGAATGGTATTTGGAAGTGACGTCCACCAGGGAAGGCGTAGTGCTTGAGTTGTGCGAAGGCATCAAATCGTTCGGCATGCCCTGTTAAGGCTTCTGCCAATAACTTGCCAGCCAAGTGAGTACAGGTAACTCCATGACCACTGTAGCCTTGCAAATAATAAATATTGTCGTCGAATGCGCCGAACTGCGGCATACGTGAGTAGGTAAGTAAGAAGTTACCAGTCCATGTGTAATCAATCTTGATACCTTTAAGTTGAGGGAAAATACCTTCTAACTTAGGACGAATCAGAGACTCAATGTCTTGAGGGTCACGAGCGCCATAAACCACCCCGCCCCCAAACAACAAGCGTTTGTCGGCACTCAATCGGAAATAGTCCAGTAAGTAATTACAGTCTTCAACGCAGTAGTCACTTGGTAAAACCTGTTTTAGTTGCTCATCGGTAAGCGGCTCTGTCGCCACGACTTGAGTTCCACATGGGATGGCTTTGTTACTGATATTCGGAGCCAACCCACCTAAGTAGGCGTTGCCAGCTAACACCAAGTATTTACTCTTCACGCTACCGCTCGCTGTTCTTGCAACAGGATTCGCACCTTTTTCAATGGACGTTACCGCTGATTGTTCAAAAATTTGGCCACCAAGAGAAACAAATGCTGCGGCTTCCCCCAATGCGAGTTTAAGCGGATGAATGTGCCCACCTCGCATATCAAGCAAGCCACCGGTGTAAGCTTGAGTACCAACCGCCTCTTCTACTTGGCTAGCATCCAACATGGTGAGCTGGTCATTACCATATCGCTCCCAGTTTTTCTTATGATGCTCTAAACCTATTAACTGCTTTTTGTTTAGCGCGGTAAATAGGCCACCGCGTTTGTGGTCACACTCAATATCGTATTTTTCGATTAGGCCACGAATGACATCTCCGCCTTCGAAAATCATGTCACACAGGGCTTTAGCCTGGGGTTGGTCGTAACGGCTTTCTATTACATCAACATCTCGGCTGTAGCTATTGACGATCTGTCCACCATTACGACCAGTTGCTCCAAAACCAACTTTGGCACTCTCTAGTACCACTACCTTAAAACCTTTCTCGGCTAAATGAAGAGCCGAAGATAAACCTGAAAACCCAGCCCCAACCACACACACATCACACTCAATGTTGTCTTGCAGTTGTGGGAACTCTGGCATGTTCGGGATAGAGTGGGCGTAAAACGAATCCGTATGCTTATTCATAGTGATATTCCTTTATTAATCATCAGCAGGCTAAGGGTGAAGGCGAATCCAAGTGGTTTTGGTTTCTGTGAATTTTTCGATGGCGTGCAGTGATTTATCACGGCCGTTACCACTCATTTTGAACCCACCAAAAGGGACGGTCATATCACCTTCGTTGTAGTTGTTCACCCAAACAGAACCTGCCTGAAGCTGTTTAGCTACACGGTGTACGCGGTTAATGTTATTGCTCCAAAGCGCCGCACCTAAACCGTATTTTGAGTCATTGGCGATTGCGACGGCTTCAGCTTCATCTTTAAATGAGATAACACAAAGTACAGGACCAAAGATCTCTTCCTGGGCGACACGCATTTTATTGTCAACGTTATCAAGAATGGTCGGCTCAACAAATGCACCTTTGCCTTCAACATCACCCCCGCAACGAAGAACTGCACCTTCCGCTTGGCCAAGCTCTATATATTCAAGCACTTTTGATTTGTGACCTTGATCGATGAGCGCTCCCATCGAAGATGAGGTGTCCATTGGGTCTTTCGGCATAAAGGATTGAGCCGCAGAAATGACTTTATCAACAAAGCGATCTTTGATGCTTTCGTGCACTAATAAACGAGTTGCAGCGACACAGACTTCGCCTTGGTTATAGAAGCAACCACCAGCGGTTTCTGCGGCTGCACGATCGAGGTCTTCGCAGTCTTCAAATACGATATTGGCATTCTTACCACCAGCCTCAGCAAACACACGCTTAAGATTGGTTTCACCAGAACGAACCATTAATTGACCAGCAATACGAGTGGAACCCGTAAATGCAATACAGTCGACGTCATGGTGTTTCGCTAAAGCATCACCGGCTTCATGGCCAAAGCCTGTAACGACTTGAAAAACGCCACGTGGTAAGCCTGCTTGATTGGCGAGTTGACCAATATAAATAGCAGTGAGAGAAGATTTTTCAGAGGGTTTAAGAATAACGCTATTACCTGCTGCTAATGCAGGGCCAAGTTTCCAGCAAGCTAACCATAATGGAAAGTTCCATGGAACTACCGCTGCAACAACACCGATAGCTTGATGAGAAACAAAGGCGTGTACATCTTGTTCCGTTGGCGCGACTTCCCCATACACTTTATCGATGGCTTCTGCATACCAACGCAGTGCACTTGCAGCACCAGGGATATCGGTTGAAAAGCTATGGCTGATTGGCTTACCCGTATCTAGGGTTTCCAGCAACGCAAGTTCTTCACGATGTTGGTCAATCAGCGTTGCAAATTGGCTGAGTACCGCTTTGCGATATGACGGAGCGCTGTTGCTCCATTCACCAGAAAGGAAAGCTTGACGAGCACATGTTACCGCAAGCTCAACATCTTCTTCTTGGCAACGAGCTATCTGGGTCAGTGTCTCGTCGGTAGCCGGGTTAACAACATCTAGAGTTTCTCCACTGATAGCTGCGCTATATTCGCCATTAATAAAGGCACGATTTTCGATGTTTAGATTGTTTCTCAGTTCAATCCATTGTTCTTGGGTTTTCATACGCTCTCCTTGTTATCACAACAAGGCAAGGCCCACTTAGAATGTGGTTGGCGTATGCGCGCTTATCATTCGACAAGCCTTGTCTGTGTGATTTGTGAACTTGTGCGGCTGCGTCGTATCAATAATGTACGATTCACCTTGTTTAAGGACAAAAGATTGCTCTTTGTATTCCAGAGTGATTTCGCCCTCTAAAATAGTGCCGATCTCTTCGCCTTCATGTTTAATTTCCGCCGCACCCGTTGTGCCGTGGGGGGCATACTCTTCAATCAAAAATCCAATTACCTGTTCTTTGCTGCCGTTGGTTACCAATTTCATTGAAACCGACTCACTGCCCATTTCAACCAACTCTTCAGGTGCAACGACAACCTTCACTTCATCGCTTTTGGGTTGTTCAAGTGTGAAAAACTCCGAAAGAGATAAAGAAAAAACATTCACTATTTTTTGCAACGAACTTACTGAAGGGCTTACCTTCGCATTCTCAATCGAAGAGATCGCGCTATGTGTAATACCTGCTCGTTCGGCTAATTCTCGTTGTGACAATCCATGTTCTTTTCTTAATCGAACAATATTTTTACCAATCTCTTGGTTGTCCATGTAGGTGGCTCCTAACTTATAGAGAGGCCGCCATCATAAATTCTTTAAACAAAATTTGAGAGAAATGATTCGTTTTTGCTTTCCATTCTGGGTGCCACTGCACGCCAACAAAGAATTTTTGCCCTGGAAGACTAAACGCTTCCACTAAACCATCCGGTGCTTTAGCTTCCACAGTCAGTTGGGGAGCTAATTGGTCAACCCCTTGGTTATGAAGAGTATTAACCTCAAAAAAGATAGTGTTTTCCCAATGATTTTCAGTCAGCCATTTCTCAAACAAACTTTGTTTTTGCACCAACACCGCGTGTGATGGAGCGTACTTTTCCTCAAAGTCTTCGACCTCACTCTCTCTATGGTCGTTGAAACCTGAATCATGAACTGCTGGGTTCAGTGAGCCTCCCAGAGCAACATTCATCTCTTGAAATCCACGGCAAACACCAAAACACGGAATGTCTTTGTCTATCGCTTGACGAATCAAAGTAAAGGAAAGCTCATCTCGAGCTTCATCTTTCTTAGACTCTTCATGAGTGCCGTTGTAATGATGTGGTGCCACATTTGAGTGACTCCCCGGAAATAAAAAACCGTCGCAGATGTTAAGAAGACGCTCAACGTCTTCACTTGCCATATCCGGAGCCAATATCAGTGGCAATCCACCAAAGTCTTTCACAGCCGTGAGGTAAAAATTATTCACTGCCTGTATTTGATAGCCACCCAATTCTTTAGCGCAACTAACAATTCCAATAATGGGTTTGCTTGTTCTAGACATGTTACTTCCGTGCTCGATTTATTTAACACTTACACTACAAATCATGTACAAAATTATCAACACCGATGTTCGATATTATGACCAAAGCGTGACCAAACCCACCTTTTTGGTCAAAAAAACGACTAATTTTGGACATTATATTGAGCAAAACACAATCAACTGTTACAAAATAGTTAACAGAAACATCTTTCAATAAAATTGTAAATTTCAAAGTAATCAACGCAAGCTTATGTATTAAAAGGAAATAACCTTTAAAACTAGACTTTAGTCTAATTAGTACAATTGACTTGTTTCTTTTTTATTACTTTTAATTTACCAAATAGAGGCTAGTTGGAGAACACAATGGAATCGTATCTACAGGAAGTTAAAAATTTTCGACAAAAATGGCCCAACATCGAGTTTGTTGATCTGATTTTTACCGACATCAATGCCACACCAAGAGGCAAGCGCATCCCAGTAAGTGCACTACACAAGCTGCATAAAGGAGTAGCTCTTCCCCTCTCGACAATTACTTTAGATACCAAAGGTAATGTGGTTGAAACAGCAGGGTTAGGTGAAGAATTGGGAGAACCAGACAACATGTGTTTCCCAATTGCGGATACATTGATGCCTACCGCTAAAGAGCAAGTGGGCCAAATAATGTTGAGTATGATGGATGAGTCAGCCCACACCCCAAACCCGCTCTTTATTCGTAATATCGTCAGTGAAATTCTCGAAAAGTTACACACCAAAGATCAACATCCATGTGTTGCCTTAGAGCTAGAGTTTTACTTAATAGACAGGAAGCGGGGTGAGATGGGAGCACTACAAACAGCCATCAACCCAAACAAAAAATCACGAGAAAAAGATACCGAAGTCTATGACTTAGATGGTTTGGATGATTACGCAGACTTTTTGGCCGATCTTAACAAAGTCGCTCAAGAACAAGGGTTAAATACTTCGGGGGCACTATCTGAATCCGCCCCAGGACAATTCGAAATTAACTTCAACCACTCTAAAGATGTACTACGAGTGTGTGATGAAATCATCATCGTCAAACGCCTAATTCGTCAAATTGCTAATCAACATGATTTCGATGCTACCTTCATGGCTAAGCCATTTAGTGAGCAAGCTGGTAACGGTATGCACATCCACCTTAGCTTGGTGGATTCCAACGACAATAATCACTTCAGCCAACAAGATGGTGAACCCAGTAATCTCTTTTATCAAACCATGGCCGCGATGCTTGCTCAAACATCCGATTCCATGGCCTTGATTTGCCCTAACGTTAACTCTTACCGCCGCTTTGTTCCAGGAGCTTACGTGCCAACGAAAGCAGACTGGGGCGAGAACCATCGTGGTGTCGCACTGCGTGTTCCTATCAGCGACAGCAACAATCGCCGAATTGAACACCGCATTGCGGGAGCTGACGTTAACCCTTACATTCTCGCTGCAGTAGTACTATCCGCAGTATTAGCGAGTGAAAACTATACCAAAGACCAATGTCCTAACTCCCTCAGTGATGATGCAATAGACTTACCTCTGCGTATGTCTGAAGCTCTCGATCAGCTAGAACGCAGTGAGCTGACCCCGTACATCTCCAAAGAGTTTGTCGATCTATATTTAGCTTGTAAACGAAGTGAACTGGCAGAGTTTGAACGCGCCATCACTCCATTAGAAATCGACTGGATGTTGCACTCAGCATAAACAAAGGAACTACACGTATGACTACGCAAACTAAGGCGTTGGACGCGCCGCTGAAGATCAACAGTCAACACATCATGGTATCTCTATTGGTTGTCGCGACTTTCATTTTCTTCACATCAATTGGATTGAACCACCAAGAAGGAGAGGCCTATGGATGGATGAGCCTTCTCCCTACCGCACTTGTTTTGGTATTCGCCCTAACTACACACCGCACCGTAGAGGCGCTTTTTAGTGGTACCATCGCTGGTGTACTACTACTCAATCCTGCGCAAGCCGTTGAGCAAATTGTCGGCATATCGATGGATGTAATGATGAACGAAACCATTGCATGGATCGTTCTAGTTTGCGGACTGATGGGGGGATTAATCGCAATTCTCGAAAAAGGCGGCAGTATTTTAAGCTTTTCAGATATGTTGGTCACAAAGGTTAAGAGCCGTAAACAATCTATGCTGATGACCTTTTTCCTCGGCATCATGATCTTTATTGATGACTATCTGAACGCGATCGCTATCTCATCATCGATGAAGAAGATTACTGACGGATACAACATCTCCCGTGAAAAACTATCTTATCTAGTCGATTCCACCGCTGCGCCGATTTGTATTCTGGTGCCAATATCAACATGGGCTATTTTCTTTAGCTCACTGCTTGAAGCGAATGGAGTGGCTGAAGCTGGTGAGGGTATCAAAGCATATATTGAAGCGATTCCATACATGGCTTATGGCTGGGTTACGCTGATAATCGTCCTTCTCGTTGCGTTAGAAAAGATGCCGGATTTAGGCGCAATGAAGCAGGCTGAGGAACGAGCGAAGAAAGGTCAAGTACGTCCTGACGGTGCAACAGACATCGACTTTGGCGCAGATATTACAGCGCACACCAACCCAACGATGGGATTAATCAACTTCCTATTGCCTATGGTGGTGTTAGTTGGTGCAAGCTGGTACTTCGGTATTGATCTATTAGCAGGCGTATTTGTCGCAATTATCTTTACTATCTGCTTCTATGGTGTTCAACGTCTAATCTCAATGAATGATATGTTTGAAGCTGTCTACGACGGAATCAAAGTTATGCTGCTGCCATTGGCAACGGTGATTGGTGGATTCATGCTGAAGTCTGTGAATGATTCTCTAGGAGTGACACAATATGTCATCGAGACAGTAAGCCCTTATCTATCGGCGTCTTACTTCCCAGCAATTATCTTTATGATCACCGGTGCATTGGTGTTTGCTACCGCATCTTCTTGGGGAACTTTTGCAGTTGCTATGCCAATCGTATTGCCTCTAGGCGAACAACTTGGCGTACCTCTACATTTAACTATTGCGGCTCTGCTTTCGGCATCAGCAGCGGGCAGTCACTCATGTTTCTTTAGTGACTCAACGGTATTGTCAGCTCAAGGTTCCGGGTGTACCTCAATGCAACACGCAACCACTCAATTCCCCTACGCATTGATAGGTATTGTCGCAACAGCTCTCTTCTTCTTGTTAGTTGGCTAAGCCTCATACAGCTAAAATACAAGCGTAAAAAATGCCTTATTCTACGATAAGGCATTTCAATTTCCTGAAGAGCAAGCTTAAAGCAACTCTCAGCAAGACTCTCCAGCTTTCAAGTGCTCCCTTTCACACCACAGCCTTTAATCACTAGCTGAGTGATGAACTCAGCGGCATCGGCATAGTCTTTATCATCGAGCTGTTCTTTCTGCATCACGCTGCAAATCTGCCAGCCAAAATCGGCGTAGGTTTGAGTTGCCGCCCAGATGGTAAACATCAGGTGATGAGCGGGAACATCGTCCATTAGGCCCTGCGCCGACCATGTCGAGAACTTATCAAGAATCATCTGGGATTGCTTATACAGCTCGTCACCAATCTCTTTCGGCAATACTTTAGCGCCAGACATCACTTCATTGGCAAATACCTTAGAAGCATGTGGATGGTCGCGAGAAATGATCAGCTTGGTTTGAATATATTGAGACAAGGCTTCAACAGGATCGCTCAACTCTTCAATCGGACGAGACGCTTCTAGTAAAGGCTGAGTGACGGTTTCAAGCACAGCGTTGTAGAGCTTATCTTTTGAGCTGAAATAGTAGAAGACGTTGGGTTTGGGAATGTCGGCCGCTTTTGCGATATCAGCCATTTTTGTTGCGGCATAACCATGAGTGGCGAATTGTTCACACGCGACTTCGATGATTAAATCTTGATTCTTTTGTCTGATCCTAGACATATTGCATCCTTTACAGCTCGTTACTAAAATCATAGTAATCAACGTGCTTCATTAGTCCAGAAGATAATCTCAGAACTCAAGGTCACCGCATTGATAACAATAAAATGGCCGCTCTATTTGTTAAGAAGCGACCATTCCATACCGTGTTTTTGAACTGTTCAAGTTAAAGAATCAATATCGCGCGGAAGTCATTCACATTGGTCAGCGTTGGCCCCGTGGTTAGAAGCACATCGACTTGCTTGAAAAAATCGTAGCTGTTGTTGGCATCGAGATAGTCTTGCGCTTTAAGCGACAGGCTCGAACCTAGTTGCCATGTTTGAGGCGCGATCCATGCTCCCGCATTGTCTTCAACACCATCAATCCCGTCGGTATCAGCAGCCAATGCAAATATGTTGTCTTGGCCTTTAAGCTCGTTATACAAGCTCAACAAGAACTCACAGTTACGCCCACCGCGACCATTCCCTTTAACGGTTACCGTGGTTTCCCCGCCGGAAAGTATCACGCAAGGCGTCTCAAATGGGTGCTTGTTATTAGCCACTTGTTTGGCTAGCGCAGCATGCACCTTCGCGACATCTCGCGCTTCTCCCTCTATGCAATCACTCAACACATAAGCGGGAATACCCAAGCCTTCAGCTTCTGCAGCAGCGGATTCCAATGCCGACATTGGTGTCGCGATAATATGGTGCTCCGCGTTCTTCCAACATACGTCATCTGGTTTAACCGTCTCTGACTCTGGATTATTTAGCCATTCAAATGCCGAGCATGGTGTTTCTATTTGATAACGTTCTAAAATGGCCATCGCATCAAAACGCGTGGTGGTGTCGGGTACGGTTGGGCCCGATGCAATCACACTAATGTCATCGCCCGGCACATCAGAAATCGCCAGTGACACAACCCTTGCAGGATACGCCGCTTTAGCAAGTCGACCGCCTTTTATCGAAGATAGATGTTTGCGAACACAGTTCATCTCATCAATGGCGGCGCCTGATTTAAGCAACGCTTTATTGATTTGTTGCTTCTCTGCCAAGCTGATGTCGCCACCGGGCAGACTTAGCAAAGCAGAACCACCGCCTGACAGTAGGCAAATAACCGTGTCGTCAGCGCTCAAGCCACTCACCAATTGCAGCATACGTTGGCTCACTTCTAAGCCCATCGCATCTGGCACGGGGTGCGCAGCTTCAATCACTTCGATATGTTCGCAAGGGGCGGTGTGCTCATAACGAGTCACCACCAAGCCTTCAAGGTCACGCAGTGCAAGGTCTTGTTGTTTCTTTGCCTGCCAAACCGCTTCCAGCTCGGCGGCCATCGACGCGGCTGCTTTACCTGCTCCTATAACGACAGTACGCCCGGCTTGATTAGCAGAGCGATAAAAAATGTCTTGAGGAAGAAAAGGTTCGATGTGATTTTTAGCTAGCGCCTGATTAACAGCACTTGAGAAAAGGGTTTGTAGAAACTGCTTAGCATCAATGTCCATCAGCCACTCCTTAGTTGACGGAGAAAAAAAGAACCCCGATACAAGGCCAAAGGGTGCCTGCTAAGATCAAGTTGGAAAGGAACAACTTCAACCTCTGCCTCGTATCAGGAACGCGTATAAAAGGAGACGAAACTACGCGATTTATAAACAAACTGTTTGAAACTGTTGGGCTACGAATCGATAGCAGCCCTAATTAATTAACGGATAATCGGTTGATTGACTAACCACTAAACGAACAAACCGTTAACTAGATTAACGAATCGAGTGATCAGAACGTTTCTCAATCGCTTGAATAAGCGCAGAGTGGTCCCAACCTTCACCGCCCATTTCGGCACACTCGCCAAACAGCTCTTGTGCATTTGCCGTGTTCGGTAGCGCAACCCCTAGCTCCTGTGCGCCCGTTAGCGCAAGATTTAAGTCTTTTTGGTGAAGTGAGATTCTAAAGCCAGGGTCGAATGTGCCTTCAACCATACGCTCACCGTGCACTTCCAATATCTTAGAGTTAGCAAAGCCACCTAATAAAGCCTGACGTACTCGCGCTGGATCAGCGCCTGCTTTCGAAGCAAAGACTAACGCCTCAGACACGGCTTCGATATTCAGAGCAACAATGATCTGGTTCGCCACCTTACAGGTTTGACCCGCACCGTTGTCGCCCACCAGCGTAATATTCTTACCCATGATTTCAAATAGCGGACGTGCTTTGTCAAAGGCGTCTTGCTCACCACCAACCATGATAGTCAGCGCTGCATTAATAGCGCCTACTTCGCCACCTGATACCGGTGCATCAAGGTATGAAGCACCACCTTCATTGATTCGCGCTGCAATTGCTTTGGTCGCGATTGGCGAGATTGAACTCATATCGATAACCAGTTTTCCAGCAGCGCCACCTGCGGTGAGGCCTTGCTCGACGCCACTGTCACCAAACAGGACGTCTTCTACTTGAGGTGTATTCGGCACCATTAAGATAATGATATCTGCTGCTTCAGCCGCTTCCGCTGGTGAATGACAGACCGTTGCGCCCGCTGCCACAAGATCGGCAGGTGCTGCATTAAAGTGATCCGACAGAATCAAATCGTGACCTGCTTTTTGAAGGTTACTCGCCATAGGTTTACCCATGATGCCAGTTCCGATAAATGCAATTTTAGACATGTTGTTCTCCTTAACGTTTGAGGGTTACCAGACGTAATTAACGGTACTGGTGCAACCAACCAAGGCCTTCTGTCGTTGTCGTTTTAGGTTTGTATTCGCAGCCAACCCAGCCTTGATAGCCAAGCTCATCAAGATAATTGAGCACGAATGGGTAATTGATTTCTCCGGTACCCGGTTCGTGTCGGCCTGGATTATCCGCCAGTTGCACGTGTGCGATTTGGCCAATGTTTTGTTGCATGGTCGGCGTAAGATCGCCTTCCATAATTTGCATGTGATAAATATCGTATTGGATAGAAAGGTTATCGCTCCCTACCTCTTTGATGATCGCTTTGGCTTGCTCAGTCGTGTTCAAGAAGAAGCCCGGAATATCACGGGTATTGATCGCTTCAATCACTAAGCTAATGCCTTCTGCTGCTAGCGCGTTCGCCGCGTAATGCAGGTTAATCACAAAAGCCGATTGCGCGTCTTGTTGGGTCACACCTTGCGGGACAATCCCGGCTAAGCAATTCACTTGAGTACAACCGAGCGCTTTTGCGTAAGCGATGGCTTTAGGTACACCCGCTTGAAACTCTTCAACTCGTGCTGGGTCGACCGCGATACCACGGTCGCCAGCGTCCCAATCACCCGCGGGCAAATTGAATAGCACTTGCTCTAGGTTATTAGCGTCGAGCTTTGCTTTGAGTGCCTGAGCATCAAAGGCGTAAGGGAAAAGATATTCCACACCTTGAAAGCCCGCTTCTGCGGCAGCTTCAAAGCGATCCATAAAATCAACTTCCGTGAATAACATTGACAAGTTTGCTGCAAATTTTGCCATGACTCTGTCCTTATTCTTTATCTGTAAAAATCTGGTTACTTGTAGTAAAGCCTCGCTCTATTGGAGACTTTCCGTAGAGCTAAACCTCAACTCTACGGATACACATTACTTAATGATTACTTGTACGCCAGCGCCGTTGGAGCATCGCCGCGGCTTTCGGCAAGTGGCTCAAATTCGTTGATCGCGTTGATCTCTACGCCCATCGCAATATTGGTCACTCGCTCAAGAATCAGCTCAACAACAACCGGTACTTTATGCTTATTCATCAACTCTTTGGCTTGTTCAAACGCAGCGGCAATTTGCTCTGGTTCACGAGCTCGAATCGCCTTACAGCCTAAACCTTCAACAACCGCGACATGGTCAACACCGTAGCCTTCAAGCTCTGGCGCATTCTGGTTATCAAACGCCAGTTGTACACAATAATCGATATCAAATTGACGCTGTGCTTGGCGAATCAAACCTAGATACGAGTTGTTCACCAACACATGAATGTATGGCAGGTTGAATTGAGCACCTACTGCCAGTTCTTCGATCATAAATTGGAAATCATAATCACCAGAGATAGCAACAATATCGCGATCTGGATCGGCCGCTCGTACACCCAATGCGGCTGGTGTTGTCCAACCCAATGGTCCAGCTTGACCACAGTTGATCCAGTTACGCGGCTTATAAACATGCAGGAACTGAGCGGCAGCGATTTGCGACAAACCAATGGTGCTCACATAACAAGTGTCACGACCAAATGCCTTGTTCATCTCTTCATAAACACGCATAGGCTTCATTGGCGCTTCATCGAAATTGGTTTTACGCAGCATGGTCGATTTGCGTTCCTGACACTCACTTGCCCAAGCATTTCGGTTCGGCAGCTTGCCAGCGTCACGCCACTCTTGCGCCACTTCAACCATTAGCTCTAGCGCAGCTTTCGCATCAGAGACTATGCCTAAATCCGGACAGAACACGCGGCCGATTTGGGTTGGTTCAATATCAACGTGAACAAACTTACGACCTTCGGTGTAAACATCGACAGAGCCGGTATGACGGTTGGCCCAACGGTTACCGACACCAAACACGAAATCAGAGTTGAGCATGGTTTCGTTACCGTAACGGTGAGAAGTCTGTAGCCCCACCATACCCGCCATTAAGTCATGGTCATCTGGGATAGAGCCCCAGCCCATCAAGGTTGGGATCACTGGCACACCGGTGATTTCGGCGAACTGTTGTAGCAATTCGGACGCGCCAGCGTTAATCACGCCACCACCCGATACAATCAGCGGTTTTTCTGATTGAGACATCATGGTTAATGCTTTCTCAACCTGCGCGCGAGTTGCTTGCGGTTTGTAAGGTTCTAGCGGTTCATAGGTATCGATATCAAACTCAATCTCAGCCAACTGAACATCAATCGGTAGATCTATCAGGATTGGCCCCGGACGACCCGAACGCATCAAATGAAAGGCTTTTTGGAATGCCCGTGGCACTTGTGCAGGTTCCAGCACCGTGGTTGCCCATTTAGTGACTGGTTTAGCGATCGATTCAATGTCGACCGCTTGGAAATCTTCTTTATGAAGACGTGCTCGTGGCGCTTGGCCTGTGATACATATAATTGGGATCGAATCTGCAGACGCAGAATAAAGACCCGTGATCATGTCCGTTCCCGCAGGGCCAGAGGTACCAATACACACACCTATATTGCCTTGATTAGTACGCGTGTACCCTTCGGCCATATGGGATGCACCCTCTACGTGACGAGCTAAGACGTGGTCGATTCCTCCGAGCTTTTTCATAGCCGCATACATAGGGTTTATTGCTGCGCCGGGAACACCAAATGCGATGTCTACACCTTCACGTTTAAGCACTTCTACCGCTGCTTCAATCGCTTTCATAATTGCCATTCGAACCTCCAGTTCAGATTGTATACAATTAAACTAACTTTTGTGTACTATGAACCATCCTAGCTATTTATCAACCCCAGAATGAAACAATTTTGTTACATCAACCCATCACATTAAGTACGCACTCATCCTGAAAAGCTTACAATTCATTGCTTTACATAAAATATCTTTACGTAAAAATAAATTACAAAAAGATTAAATGATAAATAAATGTTAAATACCGTTTGCTTGTTTACAATTTCTACAATATAAATATCCTTAAAAAGAGCATTTTGTATACAAAGTTACATCGTATTGTTCAAAGGAGACAACAATGATGAATGACGTAAAAGAGAGAGAAGAAGTACAGTGTATGCAGGTACTCGGGAATATGGACAACTCCGAGTACAAAGAGATCTTGTCTAAAGATGCATTAAAGTTCTTAGAAGCCCTTGTTAATAAGTTTGGAGATCGCCGTCATACCCTGCTAAATGACCGCGACATAAAACAAGCTCAATATGACAACGGCGAGTTACCCAATTTCAGAAAGGACACCATCTCCATTCGTCAGAATAAAGAGTGGAAGGTAGCAACACCGCCACCAGAGCTACTGGATCGCCGCGTAGAGATCACCGGCCCTATCGAAAGAAAAATGGTGATCAACGCGCTAAACTCAGGCGCGAAAGTCTTCATGTGTTGTTTTGAAGATGCGTCTTCCCCGACTTGGGCCAATATGGTCGAAGGGCAAATCAACCTAAGAGACGCCAACCTTGGCACCATTAGCTACTTCGATGAGAAGAAGCAGAAGCGTTACCAATTAAACGACGATCCTGCACTGCTGATCGCACGCCCACGAGGGATCCACCTTCCTGAGCAATCCATCCAATTCAACAATCAGCCTATCGGCGGTTGCTTGATGGACTTCGCTTTGTACTTTTTCCATAACTATCAGTCACGTGCAAAACAAGGCTTAGGGGTTTACTACTACATTCCCAAGCTTGAGAGCATGGAAGAAGCACAATGGTGGGACGATATTTTCAGCTTCACCGAAAACTATTTCCACGTACCCAAAGGCACCATTCGTGCGACGGTTTTGATCGAAACGCTACCAGCCGTGTTCCAGATGGAAGAGATCTTGTATGCAATGCGCGATCATATCGTAGCGATGAACTGCGGTCGCTGGGATTACATCTTCAGCTACATCAAAACGCTGAAGAACCATAAAGACCGCATCCTGCCAGATCGTCACGGGATCGGCATGGATCAAGAATTCCTCAACGCCTATAGCCAATTGTTGGTGCGCACTTGTCATGCTCGCGGTGCACTGGCGATGGGTGGTATGTCGGCCTTTATTCCAGCAAAAGATCCGCAAGAAATGGCGCGTGTGACTGCCAAAGTAATTGAAGACAAACAGAGAGAATCTCAGAACGGACACGATGGCACTTGGGTCGCGCACCCTGCACTGGTTGATTTAGCGATGTCGATATTCGATAAGCACCTTGATGGCAAAGTAAACCAAATGGATTTCCAAAGCCCAGAGCATGTGATCAATGCAGATTCGTTACTAAAACCTTGCGAAGGCAGCCGCGACGAAGCGGGTGTGCGTAAGAATATACGCATCGCGCTTTATTACATCGAAGCTTGGATTCAAGGCTACGGCTGTGTACCTATCTACGGCCTTATGGAAGATGCGGCGACCGCTGAGATCTCGAGAGCCAATATTTGGCAATGGATCCACCACGGCGTCACGCTTGATGACGGCCAAACCTTTACCAAACAACTGTTCCACTCTTGGCTTTACCAGGAGTTAGACACGATAAAACATGAAGTCGGAGACTCGCGCTATTCAGCAGGTCGATTTGAAGAGACAGCTGATCTTTTCTATCAACTTTCTACAGCCGAAGAGTTCGCCGCCTTCCTAACTTTACCCAGCTATGGGCTGTTACAAGAGTCCAGTTAGGACTCTTGTACCGAGATGAATCAGTCGATGATATTCACAACAAGAGTAATGATTGGCTGACTTAGCTTGGTACACAGCCCCTTGAAAAACTAGGAGATAACATGGGAAGTTTGACTCTACAACAAGCGTTAACCATCATTGATGGCACCTTACAAGCAGGAAACAAGATCCACACAGAACCTTTGACGGTCGCCGTCTTAGACAGCGGTGGCAAGCTGATTTCTCTGCAACGTCAAGACGGCTCTAGCATGATGCGACCAGACATCGCGATTGCTAAAGCGTGGGGAGCACTCGCACTGGGTTGTTCCTCTAGAAAACTCGCCCAAGATGCTGATAATCGACCAGCATTTATCTCCGCCGTAAACGTACTCGCACACGGAAACATGGTGCCAGTGCCAGGGGGCCTACTGATTCGAGATAAGGATAAAACGGTACTTGGTGCGATTGGGGTCAGCGGTGACATCTCAGACATCGACGAAAGTTGCGCCATCAACGGCATTGGTTGTGCAGAACTGTTCAGTGACGAGATGCTGCAAGCTTAACTCGCGAATTCGCTGTACTTGAAGTTCTTAAACAAGCACAAAAAAACCGAAGCGATTAAGCTTCGGTTTTTTATTGAATCTAAAGGAAGATCAGAAAAACTACTCGTACGCACTCAACCATGTTTTCAGCAGCTGGTTAGTATTTTTCTTCTGGCTCGCAGACAGAGATTTCACAAGCTTCTTCTGCGTTTCAACATGCTCAGTCATCATTTGGTCAATAAGAATAAGACCATCTTTTGTTAACTGAACACTCACGCTGCGTCTGTCTTCTTTACTGTGCTCACGACTGATCAGCCCTTTCGCTTCTAGCTTATCAAGGCGATTGGTCATCGCGCCTGATGTCAGCATCATCGAGCCGATCAATTCTGACGGAGTCAGTCGGTAAGGCTTTCCAGAACGTCGCAACGTCGCCAGCACATCAAACTCACCCAGCTTCATGTCGTATTTTTTATGAAGCTCGGCAACTTGCGTCTCCATATACTTGGCAATACGCATAATCCGGCCCATCATTGCCATAGGCTCAGTTTCTAATTCGGGCTTTTCCTTTGCCCATTGCTCTACAACGCGGTCGATAGCATCCATTTGCAATCTAGCTCCGTGATTAGTCTTGTTTACTTCAAACTAGTTTAACATAAAGATACTTTACAACCACTAGTTCTCAGTATACAGTTCACACAATAGTTATCTTAACGTAAAGATATTTTAAATGAACATATTATTAGCAATGATCCCCGCGTTCTTTTGGGGAACAACCTATGCAGTGACGCAATTTACGCTACAGGAGTGGCCACCATTATTATTAGGTGCTTTGCGTGCGTTACCTGCTGGTTTGTTATTGCTAGCAGTAAAGCCGACACTGCCTAAAAACGGCGAGTGGCAGATCATTTTCACATTGGGTCTTATCAATATTGCGACCTTCTTTGGCCTGATCTTCGTGATGGCACTAACGCTGCCTTCAGCGATTTCTGGCGTGGGTATGATCTCTGTGCCTGTGTTCGCGATGATCTTCCATTGGGTAGTGAAAAAGCAGCGCCCGCATCTGATTCAAGCCCTTTCGGGTATTGGCTTGATCACCTTAGCGTGGATACTGTTTAACCCAAGCCAAATTGCTCTGAACCCAATCGGTTTAGGCGCAATGTTTGCCGCAATAATGTGTATTGTCATCGGCAGCAGCATTACCAAGTCACTGGGTAACCGCATGCACTGGTGGAAGGTATTAACATGGCAACTGATTCTGGGCGGTACGATTTTGTCTGTCGCGTCTGGCGTTCATGCATTCATCGATCCGCAGCCTTATATTAACGCTGTCACTCATTTCGATACTCGTAATGCTATGGGACTCGTATGGGTTATTGGGCTAAACACAGCGCTGGGTTACGGCATGTATGTGTGGTTGCTACAGCGTATGTCGGTGGTTGATTTCACCTTCGGTGGCATCGCAAACCCAGTAGCTGGCATCGTGACCGGTATGGTGTTGATGGGTGAATCATTCACTGCAGTACAATACTCACTAATGACCGGCATGATAGTGATGTCACTGCTACCACAACTTATCCTTGCGGTAAGACAAACCAAACAAGTTAAGCCTGTTACGCAATAGAATTTACATATAGTAACGACCTACACAAAAACCCGCCAAGTGCGGGTTTTATTTTACCGACTTCACATCTATATAATATATCTATTTGTTCTCTAACGACGCACACCTTATTATGAATTCAATCATCAATTCAGGCGTTCGATATGGCAAAAGATCTCTTCTCCAACTTAGACTTAAATCTTCTTCGCACTTTTATCATCTTGCATCAAGAACGAAACATGCGAAAAGCAGCTGAACGTCTCTTTGTATCTCAACCAGCGGTCAGTAAAGCCCTACAAAGGCTGCGTGACCATTTTGACGATGAACTGTTTGTAAAAACACACCATGGCTTGCGCGCGACTGATCACGCGACAATGTTAGCGGAAAGCATTTCACCAATCTTGGATGATCTTTCTTCAGCACTCAATAATAGTAATGAATTCAACCCTAGTGAACTACGCGGGCCCCTCAAGTTAGCGTTATCTCCTTTCCTCCTTAGCTCACTATCAAGTAAGTTATTCAAAGCAATTCGCTCTCAAGCTCCGCATGTTCAAGTTCAGCTATTAAGCTGGTCTAAAACAACGATGGCTGACATCATTAATGATGAGGTGCTGATTGGTTTCAATTATGAAATTAACCACGCCCCCAAGGAGCTCTTACAACAACCGATAGCCCAAGACAGTTTTAAAGGTTACTTGAGAGAAGGCCATCCTTATCAGAAAGATTTTATTGAAATCAAAGATGGCGTTAAGTTTGAGCTAGCTACAATTATTGCGATAGATTGGAACTCTCATCAAACACTTGCAGAAAAAATAATGAAAATCAAAGGACTAGAAGCAAGAATAGGCTTCCGTTCAGAGCTGCCATCAGCGGTTATTGATGTAGTACAAAACTCCGACATGATGTTCCCTGCCTCGAAATTTTTAGGCATAGAGAAGAAAACCTCCTTACGGGCCATCGACATCTTATTTGACAACAAGGATATCAACCCTATCGTGTGTGCATACTTTCACCACAAACATCGTAACAGTCCTACAACTCTATGGCTTAAGAAGATATTGGATAACCTTCTCAATAATAACCAGTAGTTATCACCCTCTTTACTCTGTTTCATTAATAACTAATCGTTAAGGCCTCTATTCTTTTAAGGAATTAGAGGCTTTTTTATTCAGTCCATATACTTCTCTCATCGGCTAGGAACGCCACATAACACTGCAAGAAGCAAACCTTGTTCCTATACAATATTTGAGAGTAAACAATGAAACTAAAACTATTAAGTACCCTTATCGCAGCCTCTTTCCTAGCTGGTTGTTCTTCTTCTGGTTCAAGTGACAACGGTGGCGGTATTGATCCACAAGACGGTATTGCAGATGTTACATATTTCCAAGGCGAAAACGTAGAAGTTGCTCGTATCAATGGCGATGAAGGTGAACATAATTCGTTAATTGTACGTGGCGCTGACGGAAAAAGTTACGTTCTAATTAACGGACAAGCGTACACAGTAGAAAATAACATTGTAAGTGATGCAGAAGGACAAAAAGTTGGTGATGTTCAAAGTAAAAATGGTGAGCTAATCTTTGTAGGTACACACGGTGGTACATTTGTAATCAGTGTAGAAGACGGGCGCTTAATAGCTTCTGATGTACATGGTCCTATCGATCCTGACTATGGACTTCCTGTTACACCTTCAAACCCGATTTATGTAGAGCCATCTAATCCTATAGAAGACGCTACACCATCAAACCCTATCGAAGGAATCCCCAATAACGAGCTACCTGGCTTTAAAGATAAATTAGGTGACATCTTCACCACAGAAGTAATTATCGATACAAAGATCCTAACTGCTTACGACATTAAGAATGACGAAAATGGGAACTGGCATCAAGTTGTTGTGCGTCGCGATGTAGACGGTAATCTGCTTTATGTTGAAATTGGTGGGACAATATTCAATCACAAGTTCGACGGTAGTAACATTGAAGGTATCGTAAACAAGATCCAAGATAAACTAAAAGATACCTACGAAATCCGAGTCGAAACCGATAGTAAGTATCTGACTGTTTTAAATATTACTAACAACAATAATAATAACTGGCACCAAGTAGCAATCGTTCGTAACCAAGACGATTCTATCCGGTACATTGAAGTTGGCGGTTCAGTTATCAATAATAAATTTGATGGCTCCAACATAGACCGTGACAACCAAGATGTTACAAAAGCAGAGCTGAAACAAAAAATTCAATCTCTTTCTCAAGAGCAACGTCAGCAAATTAAACAAGCAGTAAAAGACCGCGCTAGTCGTAGCTAATAAAAAATAATAAAGATAAAAGCAAAGGAGCCGCTTATTAGCGGCTCCTTTTTATTTGAGAGTTGAGAACACGATGAAACGACTATTGATCACTTTATTGATGCCCTTTGCCATATATGCAAACGACCATCAATTACAAACATTAAGCTACCACGAGCCAAGTTTAAGTTTTCAAACAGCCAAAGCCGGAGACAGCTGGATAGGTACAGTCTCTGGTGTCATTCAAGCAACTGAAGAAATCAACATCAGTGCAGAAATTGACTCGGAAGGTTACCTAGAAATAGGGACGGGTTACGGCTTGATGTTGGGTAACTTTTACACTGAAGCTTTCGTGAGTTATGGCCGAGCAGACCTGATCGATATCTACGATATAGGCTTATTTGGTGGTACTGCAATCACGAACAATATTATCGTATTTGCGAACACATCGCATGAATGGCGCGATGTTTCTTTATCCCTCATAGATATGACAGATAGGGAATGGAAGAACACGGTTGGTACCAGTTACTCTCCCACACAGTTTATGAACTTTTCTTATTCATTCAGCCATGATCGTCAATTAACGGGTTCAAAAGGCTATTACAACAGCCAAGACGTTACTTTTACCCTAAAGCCCAAATGGGTGGAACCGTATGTGAAATATACATTCGGTCAAAAGCGCGTTAGTCCAAGTGACCGTACCCGTTCTGATGGCATCGTCGAGTTAGGCTTCAACCTACGTTTTTAGTTTACCGTTTCGTGTGGTAGCTCTCACCCCTTTATAGTCTGATTCAATAAAGGGGCTTTTTGCCTCGTACTAAGTCTTTAGTACCAATCAAGAATAAAACAATCACCTTAAATAATCTTCTCACTTCGGCCTCAATTTCAACCTTCTATCTCCCACCAACCCCTCACAAAGAACAATGACTTTACTTTAACTATCTAAAGCGAATTTATTTTCTATAAAATAATCATACTAGAAATTTAATTTCCACAAAAAACTCAAATTAGAGATAAAAAGACAAAACTTTTCTCCGACTACCTTTCTATACTGTGCCACGTCATTAAGGCGCTACAAGCCTATGATTTAAAATAATTATTAATGAGTAGTCACCATGAATTCGAAGTCGCTAACTATTTTGCTTTTTGTCTCTGTTTGCTTAATTTGGGGAACCACTTGGTTCGCTATGGAAGTAGCATTGCATTCTATCCCACCTATTTTTGCTACTGCGTTGCGCTTTTTACTTGCAGCACCTCTGCTTGCAGTATTGGCGAAAGTCTTCAACCAACCACTGCTGTTCCCTAAAGGTAAGCGCCAATGGCTGCTTATTGTTGCGTTGATGTATTTCGCGATTCCGTTTACGTTGATGATCTATGGCGAGCAATACATCTCTTCAGGTTTAGCGTCGATCATCTTCGCCAACATGCCTGTGGCTGTGATGTTGATGTCTGGCTTATTCTTAGGTCTACGACTAGCGAAGCACCAGATATTCGGGTTGATCGCTGCTGTTGTGAGCCTATGTCTAATCCTTGGTAATGAAATGCAGATGGGTGGCGATGACTACCTAATTGGCACGGTTTGCTTAGGCCTTGCTGTTGCGATTCACGCAGTGATGTATGTGCTGGTTCAAAAGCACTGCAAAGGTATTGAAGTACTGACCTACAACGCCGTACCAAGCTTAATTGCAGCTCTATTCTTATTTGCTGTATCAGCTATAGGTGAAAACGTGAATATTGAATCTTTCACTTGGGACTCAATCTTTGCTGTGGTTTACCTAGGCTTTGTGGCGAGTGTTGGCGGCATTGTGGCTTACTTTAAATTAGGTCAGGTTTCGCCCCCTTTCCAAGCGTCTATCTGCTTCCTAATCTTCCCAGTGGTTGCGCTGCTGATCTCTTGCTACATCAATGGTGAGGTTCTATCTGAACAGTCACTTGTAATGATGATTCCTCTACTTTGCGGCATCTTACTGACCAAAGCACCAAAGGGAATCTTCAAGCTGCGTACCGAATTAAAAACCGTAAGAAACTGATCCGCGTGAAACCTATTTTGCGGATTAGATATACATATCCCACATAAACAAAAAGCTCCAATATCACTATTGGAGCTTTTTGCTTATTTCATAATATCGAGACCAACATTAACGCCAGCTAAACATTCGCACTTCGTTGCCCTCTTCAGGTTTCTTCGGAATGTTTAAAGATAGCGCTAGAGAAACCACGGCCATCACTGCACCAATATAGAAAACCGTTGCAGGAGAAGACAACCAAATCACACCAAACACCACTGGAATAACGACCGCTGCAATATGATTGATGGTGAAAGAGACACCAGCAGTTGATGCCATGTCTGCCGGGTCTGCGATTTTCTGGAAGTAAGTTTTGATCGCCAGCGCCAATGCAAAGAACAGGTGATCGATCACGTAAAGTGCCGCCGCCCATTCCGCACTTTGCACCAAACCATAACCGACAAACACACCAATCAAGCCAACATACTCGAAGATCAACGCTTTACGCTCGCCAACCACACCGATAAATCGACCAATGCGCTTCGCAAACAAGAAGTTAAATAGGTAATTAACCAAGAACAACAATGTGACGTCGGCAGCCGAGTAACCAAACTTCTCTACCATCAAGAAGCCTGCAAACACAGTGAAGATTTGTCTTCTCGCACCGCTCATAAACGTTAGCGCGTAGTAGAGCCAGTAACGCTTTCGCAGCACCAACTTCTTATTCTGTGGCGTTTTGGTCTGAAACTCAGGGAAGCCAAAGGTCATCACCAAAACCAGAATAAAACCAATGCCGCCAGTAATGCCGTACACCCAAGCAAAGTCGAGCTTCAGCTGTTCTAGCATCACCCAGATAGATCCGTAAGTGATTAAGGATGCCAACGCGCCAACGGAGATCATTTTACCCAGCATCTCGGGCGCTTCTTCTTTACTCAACCATTGCAGTGACAGAGACTGCTTCAGCGTTTCAAAATAGTGAAAACCCGTCGACATCAAAACCGTAGTCAGCAACAATCCAGTGAGTGAAGGGAATAAACCGGTTATCGCCGTGCCTACAGTGAGCATCGCCAGCGATATCAACATGAAGCGTTGCTCACGAATGAATGCCAACACAAACACTACGGTAAATGCTAAGAAACCCGGGATCTCACGCACACTTTGCAGCAAGCCAATATCCGCACCATCAAAGTTCGCCTTCTCAATCACGAAGTTATTAAGTAAAGCCATCCAGCTCGAAAACGCGATCGGTACAACAATCGAAATCAGTAATAAAAAGTTTTGCGGCGTTTTCCAGCTCGCGGTTCTATCGAACATTGACGGACTCCTGTTCGTCTAATTGAGTGAGCACTCGTAAGGTCAACTGCTCAGTATAAGGGTTAATCTTCCAATGCTCTGGGCTCCAGCCTTTTACGAAACGTTGGAAATCGGCCCACGCCACGTAAAACATTGGCCGCCATGCTGCTTCTACCTCATCAAATGAAAGGTGTGGCTGATAGTACGCCAATGCCTCTTTCAAGTAGTGGAAGTAAGCATCTAGTACTTCTGATTCAAGCTCTGCGCAATCTTGTGGCCTAATCGCGCTGCTCATGAACAAGGCGACGTCTTTCATCGCACAGCCGTAACCCACATATTGGAAATCGACCGCAGCTGCTCGCTCGCTTTCAGAATCAAAACAAAAATTGGCGAGCTTGGCATCGCCATGTACCAAGGTTTGATATGGAGATTCTTTTAGTAAACGGTCGATGTGCTTGGCTTGGTTCTTCAATGGTAAATCAGCCAAGGCATTGAGCTCATCAGGACGTGTATCTAGATGCCAATAAGTACCGACTTGCCACAATGATGACAACTGCTCTTGATTGATATTGATGTGCTTTACGTGAAAGTTAGCGAGCCATTTAAGGCAAGCATTACGTTGTTTTTGCTCTTCTCGTGTGTAACTAGATACCTGATAGTCAGAAGCTGCAAGTACATCAAACTGAGAGGTTAACGGAAAACCTATATCCGCTAAGTCTTGCATCACTATCAGCCACTCATTCTCTTCTAGTTCACATTGCAGCCCAACAGGTACAGGGCAGCGCTCGTCCCATTGTTGGGTGAATGACTGATACCAAGCTGTTTCCACTTGGTAAGAGTGTACCTTTCGTTGGTGAGAGAGTTTGGTATTCCAACCCTTTGGGTGTTCAGCTTTATCTGGCAACGCGACATGTTTAACAATCACACTCTTGAGTTCCGCACTGCTTTCTTGAGAAAAGACTAAGCGAACTAACTCGCCATATCCACCCCATAGGCGTTGAATCACTTGGACATCAAACCCTTCATGACAACCCAGCGAGGTCGCTATTTTTTGATAAAGCTCATTTTGATAAAACTCTTGTTGATAAAGCTCTGGCTGATTTTGACTTGAACCCGCTTCAGGTTGAGCTCGATTATTCGACGATATTGATTGAGACATATTACTCGTTGTTATGCTTTATCGGATAGAAGGTGTGACCACTGTGGCTGCCTATTCATGTAGTGAACCACATAGCTACAAACCGGCACAATTTTGAAGCCCGCTTGTTCAATTTCAGGCAATACCGACTCCATCATCACCTTCCCAAAGCCCTTGCCTTGCAGTTCATCAGGAATGCGTGTCGACGTGATATGTAGTACATCTCCGTCCTTTTGATACTTAACGACCGCGAACTGGTTGGGTTCTAACTCTACCGTGATCTGGTTCACTTCTTGATCCCATTTTACTGCCTGCATTCTCAACTCCTGCAAATAATTGATACGACAAACAATAAAAGTTTGAAGTATGAGTTCCTTGTAATAGACTAGCGCAAGTGCATATAAATAAAACTAAGTACTTACAAACACAGCAAATAATTCAGTGCAATCGGCTTAATATAAAATCAGCAATGATAAAAGGCACTCTATAAATCTATGTGAGTACGTCCACTAAATCTAGCACGTAATAACCCCTTGTTAGCAAGTTACCAATATAACTAACAGACGCATGTTGGCGCATGGAGAACATATAATGAACGCACCCCTGAAGAAGCCTTTGGAGCATAATCAGGCACTTCAAGACCCTCGTAATCGCACCGTTTCCACTATCAATAGCACTGATGCACTGGCCATGATTGAGCACGGCAGTGAGCTGACATTAAATGTCTCGACTCCCGTTGGCACGAAGTTTCTCGCCACCACCAAGTTTATCGGAACGCACAGTGATAACTGTATTGTGGTTGAGGTTCCCGAGGTATCCAATGAAGATCTGAACTTTTTCTTTCAAGAAGGTTTTTGGATGACCGCTCGTGCGTATTCTCTACGAGGTGAAGGCGCGCTTATCCACTTTAGAAGCCAAATTCACCATAAGATTGGTGAACCCTTCCCTATTCTAGTGCTGTCTACACCAAGCACGATGCAAGTGACACAGCTACGTAAAGAAACACGCTATGAAGTGAATCTGGCTTCAAGAATCATCTTCAACGACCAGCGAGCAAACTGTGAGATAAGAGACTTATCGAAAAGTGGTTGTCGTTTCGTTACCTCACCAACCTCTCGTGCGATTCAGATTGCCGATCGCGTGTCTATTGAGATAACCCCTGAGAACTACAACGGACCACTGATTCCGCCATTGCGAGGCATCGTCTGCAATCTACAGAAATCGACACACTACGCTCGATACGGTGTGGAATTTGATGATATTGGTCGAGCTAACGCTAAACACTTGTTGGCAAAATTGAAGTTCGATGGCACCAAGCTCTGCTTGCGAAACGGTTAACACCATTTAACACGCAACTTTTACCGAATACCGTAAGCTGACCAAATACAAATAGCTCACTGGCAAACTAAACCTCAACCAATCGAGTAGGAGGAGGCCTCACGGCCTCCGTCCTCTCACACCACCGTACAAGC
>NZ_JBFSUX010000033.1:0-4152 GCF_041467595.1 Vibrio sp. 10N.247.311.13
GAGATACGAGATACGAGATACGAGATACGAGATACGAGATACGAGATACGAGATAAATGGGGAGTTTAAAAAGGTTGTTGGGATAAAACAAAGGGAAGAAAAAAAATATCGTGGCATAGCCGGGGGGACTATACCACGGGTGCCAACGACACCTTCGCTTGCTGCCGGAGTGATATAGCAAAGCCATATCACCTCTGGAATAAAATTAAAGAGAAGTAGTTTCTCTTCGATGGAGTAACTATACGTCCAGCTACTTATTTTACTTATAAAATTAACGACAGATACCTATGAGAAAACCGACATTGTCTCAAGTGATTGATAATTAATGATTTGTTTTTGTTTGGGAGGGTTTGTACTAGTGAGGTAGTTCTCGCTAGTTGTTGAAAGTAACGTTTTTGACGTAAACGTTTTTAACGAAACTTACGAGTATGTATTTTCGAAAACATTGATTTCACACAATAGAATTGTGGGCATGTATGTGTATCATGGCGTTAATAACAATCTTTCTCATTATCAGTCACGAATTGGGTACTTATGAAACTCTCACAATTAGAGCAAGGAAAGGCGGCTTCTATTGTTGCACTAACAGGTTTAACACCAGACGTAAGGAAGAAACTTATGGTCATGGGTATGTTGCCAAAAACCGAGGTGACGCTTATCCGCCGTGCACCTATGGGTGATCCGCTTCAAGTTGAAGTGAGAGGTGTTTCTATCGCCATTCGTGAAAGCATTGCAGAACAAATCGAGGTTATCTAAATGGATTATCAAGTTCTTACCGTTGGTAACCCGAATAGTGGTAAAACAACACTGTTCAACGCACTGACTGGTGCTAAGCAGCACGTTGGTAACTGGGTTGGTGTCACTGTTGAAAAGAAGACGGGTTTATACTCGCACGCTGGTGATCAGTTTCAACTAACGGATTTACCGGGTATCTACGCACTAGACAGTGGTAATGATGCGAACAGCATCGATGAGTCTATCGCGTCTCGCGCTGTTTTAACTCACCCAGCAGATGTGATCATCAATGTTGTCGACGCTAACTGTCTAGAACGAAGCTTATATATGACATTACAGCTGCGTGAGTTGGGTCGCCCAATGATCGTTGTGTTGAACAAAATGGATGTATTAAAGCGCGAACGTCAGGTGATTAACCTTAAAGCACTAGAGAAAGAGCTAGGTTGCCCAGTTCTAAGCTTGTCTGCAAACGATAAAGGTCAAGTGGTTCGCTTTAAAGAGCGTCTGCATAAACTGCTTGTTCAAGGTGTGAGCCTTGACCCTATCTCTATTGATTACGATGCCGCGTTAGAAGCTCTTATCCCTTCTGTTGAGTCACAATTTGATGATGCTGACGTATCTCACCGAGCGCTAGCGATTCGTGCTTTAGAAAATGATTACTTGGTATTGAATGGTTTAGCCCCACAAACTCGCACTCAAATTGATAGCGTGCGTCTTGGTGCCGATTTCGATATTGACCTTGCTGTTGCTGACGCTAAATACACTTTCTTACATGACCTTTGTAAACGTGTTCGTCGCAGCGAAGGCAAACTAAGCCGTAACTTTACAGAGAAAGCAGACCAATTCATTTTGAACAAATGGGTCGGTATTCCTTTCTTCTTCGTTATCATGTACCTAATGTTCATGTTCTCTATCAATATCGGTAGTGCGTTTATCGACTTCTTCGATATTGGTGTTGGAGCAATATTAGTTGATGGTGGACACCACTTATTAGATGGCCATTTACCAGTTTGGTTAGTCACTGTACTTGCTGATGGTATTGGCGGCGGTATCCAAACGGTTGCGACCTTTATTCCTGTTATCGCAGCGCTTTACCTATTCTTAGCGGTACTAGAAAGCTCAGGCTACATGGCTCGTGCTGCATTTGTACTTGATAAAGTGATGCAGAAGATTGGTTTACCGGGTAAAGCATTTGTCCCACTTGTACTGGGCTTTGGTTGTAACGTGCCTTCAATCATGGCAACTCGTACTCTTGACCAAGAGCGCGAACGTAAACTAGCAGCATCAATGGCGCCGTTTATGTCATGTGGTGCTCGTTTACCGGTATACGCACTGTTCGCGGCGGCGTTCTTCCCAGGTGCAGGACAAAACGTAGTATTCGCTCTGTACATCATGGGTATCGTTGCTTCTGTATTTACGGGTTTGTTCCTGAAAAACACGATCTACCCAGGTAGCAGTGATAGCTTAGTGATGGAAATGCCAGATTACGAATTGCCGACAGTGCAAAACGTAATGTTGAAAACTTGGCAGAAGCTGAAGCGTTTCGTACTTGGTGCAGGTAAAACAATCGTGATGGTTGTGGCTATTCTTAGCTTCCTAAACTCTCTAGGTATGGACGGCAGCTTTGGTAACGAAGATAGCGAAAACTCAGTACTGTCTAGAGCAGCTCAAGTTGTAACACCTGTATTCCAACCAATTGGTATTACTGAAGAGAACTGGCCTGCAACGGTTGGTATCATCACAGGTATTTTCGCTAAAGAAGCCGTTGTTGGTACATTAAATAGCCTATATACAACGCCTTCTGATGAAGAAGCAGCTGAGTTTGACTTAGCAGCAAGCCTGCAAGAAGCGGTAATGACGATCCCTGAAAACCTAGCCGGATTGAGCTACTCAGATCCATTAGGTATTGAAGTTGGCGACTTGTCTGACTCTAATTCTGTAGCAGCTGACCAAGAAGTCGATACCTCTATCTTTGGTAACTTGAAAGACAAGTTTGTATCTGGTCATGCGGCATTCGCTTACTTGATTCTTATCCTGCTTTACACGCCTTGTGTGGCCGCGATGGGTGCTTATGTTCGTGAATTTGGTCAGACGTTTGCACGCTTCATCGCGGTTTGGACGATGGCTCTTGGTTACTTTGGTGCGACTTTCTACTACCAAGCGGCAAACTTTGCTGCGCATCCTGTGACAAGTGCAGTATGGATGGTGGCGATTGCTGGTGGTTTTGTGGTGACGTATCGCGTCTTCAAGAAAGTGGGCAGTAAGCAGAAAGCACTAGAGGTGCAAGTCGTATGATTTTAACTGAACTTCATCAATACATTGATAGCCACGGCGTTGCGGCTCGTAAAGAGCTCGCTGCAAAGTTTGGCATGAGTGAAGATGGCGTCGATGCGATGCTGAGTGTTTGGGTCAAGAAAGGGAAAGTTTCTCGCTTGGTCGATACGAATAAGCATGGTCATACAACGCGTATTCGCTACACCATCAGCAAACAAGATGGTTTGTCGCTTAACGTGATGATGTAGTTCGGTCTTCAGACTCTCGTTGAAAAAGGCGAGATTAGAAAATGACAAAGCCGCTTATCTAAGATGAGCGGCTTTTTGTTATGTGTCTTTTCTGAAGTGTTTTACTTTAAAGCTCAATGAGATGAACTCGAATTATGCTTTCTTGAAGATAGAGCTCAGTGACAGAACGTTTTGGATACGAGTCAGGATAGCGGCTTGATCTTCTTCACTGCGCTGTTCGCCTTTTGTATTACCCCATACTGGGCCGGGCCAAGCAATGTCGTCTTTGAAGCGTGCAATATGGTGGATGTGCAGTTGTGGCACCATATTACCCAGCGCACCAAGGTTCAATTTGTCTGGTTGGAACGTTGCTTCTAATGCTTGGCTTACCGCCTGAGATTCATGTAGGAACTGCTGTTGCTCTTTCATTGGTAAGTGGTGCAACTCTTTTAGGTTGGCACGTTTTGGTACCAAGATAACCCAAGGCACTGCGTTATCTTTGTGTAGCAGGGCTAAGCTCAGTGGAAATTCGCCGATAAGTGTGGTGTCTTTCGCAAGTTGCGGGTGAAGTTCGAAGCTCATGATCTTTCCAATTAATTGTTTTACATGAGTATAAGGTCGGAGTTTGAATGTGGCTAGGGCTTACGTTCTCAATAAGCAGATTCCCTATCACGTTCGTCCCTCACTGTAGGGAATGATGGTGAGAAGAGGGATAACGATTTGGTGTGGTTTGATGGCGCATCATTGATGTTGTCTTGGATTCACTACACCTATTCTCGTCATCTCCTAGAGCGACGAATGAGCGTAATAGGAGATCTCTTGCTGTGTAGGTTAGCTAATCGCTTAAATAATCGAGTAAACAAACCTCCAGACAAAAAAAAGGTTGACGCTTTCACGTCAACCTTTCTAATTTTCT
>NZ_JBFSUX010000033.1:4251-47151 GCF_041467595.1 Vibrio sp. 10N.247.311.13
TCGAATCTCGAATCTCGAATCTCGAATCTCGAATCTCGAATCTCGAATCTCGAATCTCGAATCGCTTACATGCGCTCTAGAGTGTCGATACCTAGAAGCGATAGACCTTGCTTGATCGTCTTCGCTGTTAGTGCAGCAAGCTTCAGACGGCTCTGCTTAACAGCTTCGTCTTCAGCAACTAGGATAGGGCACGCTTCGTAGAAGCTAGAGAATTGACCAGCTAGTTCGAACAGGTAGCTACACATGATGTGTGGTTGACCTTCACGAGCAACAGACTGAACTGCTTCTTCAAACTGTAGAAGTTTCGCGATAAGTGCTTTCTCTTTCTCTTCAGTGATTTTGATTTCACCTTCAAGAGAGTCCATAGAAATGCCAGCTTTAGCAAATACAGAAGCAACACGAGTGTATGCGTACTGCATGTATGGTGCTGTGTTGCCTTCGAATGCAAGCATGTTGTCCCAATCGAACACGTAGTCAGTAGTGCGGTGCTTAGAAAGGTCTGCGTACTTAACCGCTGCCATAGCAACAGTGTTCGCGATCGCTTTCTTCTCGTCTTCTGCTAGTTCTGGGTTCTTAGATTCGATTAGCTGCGCTGCACGAACTTCGGCTTCATCAAGAAGATCAGCAAGACGAACAGTACCGCCTGCACGAGTCTTGAATGGTTTACCGTCTTTACCTAGCATCATGCCGAATGCGTGGTGCTCAAGAGAAACAGATTCTGGGATGTAACCTGCTTTACGAACGATAGTCCAAGCTTGCATTAGGTGCTGGTGTTGACGTGAGTCGATGAAGTAAAGAACGCGGTCTGCGCCTAGTTCTTCAAAACGGTATTTTGCACAAGCAATGTCGGTTGTTGTGTAAAGGAAGCCGCCGTCGCGTTTCTGGATGATAACGCCCATTGGGTCACCATCTTTGTTTTTGTATTCGTCTAGGAATACAACTTGTGCGCCGTCATCTTCTTTAGCAAGACCTTGCTCTTTTAGGTCAGCAACAATAGTTGGAAGCATGTGGTTGTACATGCTTTCGCCCATTACGTCATCACGTGTTAGAGACACGTTTAGACGATCGTAGTTGCGTTGGTTTTGAATCATTGTTACGTCAACAAGCTTCTTCCACATCTCTGCGCAGAACTCGTCGCCGCTTTGCAGTTTAACAACGTAGCCACGTGCTTTAACTGCGAACTCTTCGTCTTCATCGTAGAGCTTTTTAGATTCACGGTAGAAGCCTTCAAGGTCAGCAAGTTCCATTGAAACTTCACCAGACTCAGCCTGAACGCGCTCAAGGTTTGCGATAAGCATACCAAATTGAGTACCCCAGTCACCGATGTGGTTAGCACGGATAACGTTGTGGCCTAGAAATTCTAGAGTACGAACTACTGCATCACCGATGATAGTTGAACGTAGGTGACCAACGTGCATTTCTTTAGCAACGTTTGGCGCAGAGTAATCCGCAACAATAGTTTGCGTTTCAGCAACGGCAACACCAAGGCGAGAGTCAGCCAATGCTGCGTCTGCTTGTTTGGCTAGGAAAGCTTCATCTAGGAAGATGTTTAGGAAACCTGGGCCTGCGATTTCTACTTTAGAAGCGATACCGTCTAGGTTTAGAACGTCCAATACTTTTTGAGCAAATTCTCGTGGGTTAGTGCCTAGTCGTTTAGCAACGCCCATAACGCCGTTTGCTTGGTAGTCACCAAACTGTGGTTTTGCAGATTGACGAACAGCAGCAGGAGAGCCTGCAGGTGCGCCAGCGGCTTCTAGAGCCTGAGATACTTTGTCATTAATAAGTGCTTGGATATTCACACGCGTTTCCTTCAATTCAAGGATGATAAGAGTGGCCGTTAATTCTTGGTCATTAAATTGGTTAATTATGCTTCTAGTTAACGATTTAATGCCAAAATCAGCAGCAGACTCTGTTTAAGTTCACAGAAATGGCGGTAATCATACCAATTTTGTGCGGTTTCTTATAGGTCGAATTGATAGAAAATTAACATTTCCTGAGTGGTTTTTGACAATCGACTTTTAGCAAGACGCGTTTGCATGTTTAAGGAGCGAAAAGAACATAGTTATTGAGTGTTTTTTGTAAAAGCAACGCTTGTTGCAAAAGGCAAAACTGATAACATGCAGCCATTATTTGGAGAACACAGACAATGATGATGAGCCTGAAGCAAGCTGAACTAGAACCACAACAAATGATCGCCCGCCTTGATACTTTTATGGCAAAAATCGAGAGCCTAGGAAATACATTAGGTTTGGATTTAAGCTTTGCTCAAGCGGATCATATTGCGCTGCGAATCAATGACACTGAGCTAGCGAAATCTGCCCATCAAGCGTGGTCTGAGTACGGCTCTATGATTTCTGAGGCGATGATTAATGGTCGTCCAATTGTGGTGTTGGCTTTCGATGAACCCTTGCAAAGCCTTGGCTGGAAAATTGAATGTTTGGAGCTGCCATATCCAGCAGAAGGTAAGATTTACCCAAGCCAAGATTGGGAACATGTAGAGTTTGTGATTCCTTCTCATGCCCAAACAGCTGATGAGTATCTAGCGGATCTTAAAGAAACTTACCCGCAGTTCGCTGCTAACTTTGAAACGCTGGGTGAGCAAGGCGTTAAGATCAAACTCTCTAGCCCGAAAGGCGAGGGTGAACGCTTGAATAACCCAACAGTGGCTTTTAAACATCAAGGGATTTGCATCAAGCTGCATCCACACTCTTTGAAGAAGATTGTGGAATCAGAACAGGCTTAATTTGAATAGAGAGTTGCTAGGAAAGAGATTCCTGATCTCGCCTTGGCTCGTCGGAATGACGGGGTGTTCGATGAAATTTTCCAGAGTCTATCTTTGGATAGTGACAGACTGAGCGTTCGAGAGCGTATGTTAGAGCCTATAGCTCGAAGGTTCATCACCGAGTTCGTCATTCCCGATAGCGACGAAGGAGCGTAGTCGGGAATCTCTCAAAGCGAGTCTGATCATCAGATACAAAAAACGCGCGATGGGCTTTCCCTATTGCGCGTTTTTTATTGGGTTCTAACTGGAAGTCTTACCGGAAATCGAATATCCGATTTACAGAATTACAGTCTTGTTGCCGTAAACAAACACATGATCATTGATCACCTTGTTTAACGCCTTACTTAATACATTCTTCTCTACGTCACGACCGGCTTGTGCCATGTCTTTCGCGCTGAAGTTGTGATCCACAGGGATAACATCTTGCTTGATGATTGGACCTTCATCCAAATCATTCGTCACAAAGTGTGCCGTTGCGCCAATGATCTTCACGCCGCGCTCATACGCTTGTTGGTATGGCTTCGCGCCAATAAATGCTGGCAAGAAGCTGTGGTGGATATTGATGATCTTGTGGTGGTATTTTTCAACAAAACCTGGTGTCAGCACTCGCATGTACTTAGCCAAAACAAGGTAATCCGCCTCGTACTGGTCAATCACTTCTAGCATCTTCTTCTCATGTTCTTCACGGTTTAGCCCTTCGTGAGAAACATGGTGGTAAGGGATGTCAAAACGCTCGGTTAGGCTTTGTAGAATGTCGTAGTTACCGACAACGGCCGCAATTTCAACGTCTAAGCTGCCATCGAAGTTCTTCATTAGAATGTCGCCAAGGCAGTGTGCTTCCTTGGTCACGAGTATCACAACACGCTTGCGAGACGAATCAACAAGCTTACGTTTCGTATTTGGTGGCAGGGCTTGGTCTAAATCGGCAAGCAAGGTTTCATCATTGAAATAGCCTTCCAGCTCGGTGCGCATAAAGAAGTGGCCACTTGTGTTATCTACGAACTCATTGTTGTGAATAATATTGAGTTGGTGCTTATAACAAATATTGGTGATCTTAGAGATGAGGCCCGGGGCATCAGTACAATGTGTTAGTAAAGTTTTTCTTTCCATTTGCATCTTACTTCCATGAAATGTTGCACTTATTATATGAAATAGGGATTCTTCAAATTTAATGCAGGCCGTCGAACGGTGAACTGAGCCGCAATATCACCGTTATAATTAATCTATTATCAAGTTGGTTTCAACAAATTCTGCTGCTGATTTATTTCTTTGATAAATTGTTTGATATAGAAATATCAGTTTTTAGATAGAAAAACAGGCAGAAGCTTCATTTTTAAAAGTTTTGACCGTAGTACGCATTTGAACTTCAACCGAGGCATTTACGCCTTGGCCAAAAATAGAGGTGATACTTATGGATAAAGAGTTACTAGCCAAAAAACTGTACTGCAAGCGAGTGAATTCATTGGCGAGAGGTGCCGAATTAGATGGTCATGTTCTAGATGAAATGTGGGAAAGTAAGACCTCACCAACCGATGCAGCGAAAGCCATACAGCCTGGTGATAACCATTTTGAAGGTGCTCCTTGGCTATCACGTTATCTCAGTCGAAAATAAAAACGATTCTCTAATTCCTACTTCTTCAATTCTTACCTTCAAGGTAACTTAAGCCACGTCAAGCCAAGCCAAACACCTCCGGTGCGAAGTCATTCTTGATTCGCGCCGGCTCACTAAACCTGCCATAATTCTCCTTCTCTTTTTCTAAACTTCGTACTCTATGATATCTAAAACGTTTTCTGCTGATGGCGCTCTGGGCAAAGCTATCCCTGGGTTTCAACCAAGACAAGCTCAGTTAGACATGGCTGAAGCGGTTTCACAAGCTATTGAAAATCAAAGCCAGTTGGTTGTTGAGGCTGGAACAGGTACTGGTAAGACGTTTGCTTACCTAGTGCCTGCGCTGCTTAGTGGCAAGAAAACCATCATTAGTACGGGGTCTAAAAACCTTCAAGAGCAGCTGTTTCACCGAGATTTACCCTTGATGGTCGATGCGCTTGGCTTTTATGGTCAAGTTGCGTTGCTCAAAGGACGTTCAAACTATTTGTGTTTGGACAGACTCAGCCGCCAAATGATCGAGAGTCATGGTGCTCATACCGATCCAACGCTGCTGGCTCAGTTAGTCAAAGTTCGTAGTTGGTCGTCATCCACTCAAACGGGTGATTTAGGCGATTGTGATGATATCGCTGAAGACAGCCCGGTTATTCCAACCATTACCTCGACCAATGATAATTGCTTGGGTAAAGAGTGCCCAAGCTATACCGATTGCTTTGTGCTTAAAGCGCGTAAAAAAGCGATGGATTCCGATGTGGTGGTCGTAAATCACCACCTTTTCCTAGCTGATTTGGCGATCAAAGAAACCGGATTTGGCGAATTGATACCTGAAGCTGACGTGTTTATTTTCGATGAAGCACATCAACTTCCTGACATCGCCAGCCAGTACTTCGGACAATCGGTTTCCAGTCGACAGATCCAAGAGTTAGCCAAAGACATTGAAATTGCTTACCGAACTGAAGCCAAAGACATGCGTCAGCTACAGAAAGTAGGGGATAGGCTCGTTCAATCGTCAGCCGATCTGCGTATTGTGCTTGGTGATACCGGCTTTCGTGGTAACTGGCGCGAAGCTTTGAAATCCGAGTCGATTGCACGCGAGTTAGTTCGTTTGCAAGATGCTCTGCAACTTGCTGTTGATGTATTGAAGTTAGCACTTGGGCGAAGCCAGCTGTTAGATACCGCTTTCGAACGCGCAAATATGATTAAGTCGCGTATCGAACGTGTGTGCGATGTGTCGATCACTGGCTATTCGTATTGGTATGACACTACACCGCGCCACTTTGCTCTGCACATCACGCCTCTTTCGGTTGCCGATAAATTCCACGAACAAATCGAGCTTAAACCGGGTGCTTGGGTGTTTACTTCAGCAACGCTAGCGGTGTCGGATGATTTCGACCATTTCACCTCTCGACTCGGGTTAAAACCGTCAGCACAGTTTTCACTGCCAAGCCCGTTTGACTATCCAAATCAGGCGCGTTTGTGTGTGCCTCGCTATCTTCCCGAACCAAATAGCCCAGGCTTAGCGGATAAGCTAGTAAGAATGTTGGCTCCTGTGATTGAGCAAAACCAAGGTCGCTGTTTCTTTTTGTGCACCTCACACAGCATGATGAAAGAGTTGGGGGAGCGATTCCGTGAAACGCTCTCGGTTCCAGTTCTGCTACAAGGTGAGACAAGTAAGCAAAAAACCTTAGCCGAATTCATGGAATTAGGTAACGCATTGCTGGTGGCCACTGGCGCCTTCTGGGAAGGTATAGATGTTAGGGGCGACGCATTAAGCTGTGTTATCATCGATAAATTGCCCTTTACCGCCCCAGACGACCCGTTACTTAAGGCTCGAATCGAGGACTGTAAGCTAAAAGGGGGTGATCCTTTTGCACAAGTACAGTTACCAGACGCAGTGATTACCTTGAAACAAGGTGTTGGCCGATTAATACGTGATAAACGTGATAATGGCGCTTTAATTATTTGCGATAACCGCTTGGTGACCCGCGATTACGGTGGTGTGTTTTTGGCGAGTTTACCGCCTATCCCACGTACCCGTGACTTAGGGATCATTAAAGAATTCTTAGCTAAAGACCATTCAACCGCTGCTGAGTAATTGGCATTGTTGAGCTTAGCCATTATTTTTAGATTAGATAACGAATATTTGAGACACGAATGAGCGCGAAAATTCTTGCAGTAGATACCGCAACTGAAAACTGTTCAGTTGCACTAGTAATGGGTGACCAGGTGTTCGCACGTAGCGAAGAGGCTCCTCGAGACCATACGAAAAAAATTCTACCTATGGTTGATGAAGTACTGAAAGAAGCGAATGTCGCTTTAACCGATATCGACGCAATCGCGTTTGGCCAAGGTCCAGGCAGTTTCACGGGTGTGCGTATTGGTATCGGTATTGCTCAAGGCTTGGCTTTTGGTGCGGATTTACCGATGATCGGTGTGTCTACACTGGCAGCGATGGCGCAAGGCAGCTACCGTAAATTTGGTGAAACTCACGTAGCTACAGCGATTGATGCTCGCATGAGTGAAGTATATTGGGCTCGTTACAGCCGTGAAGACGATGGTCGTTGGACTGCGGTTGATGCGGAATGTGTCACGCCTCCAAGCGAATTAGCTGCGCAGCTTGAAGTGGATTCTGAGACATGGGCAAAAGTCGGCACCGGTTGGGAAGCGTATGCAGAGCACATGGACACACTAGCGATTAACACCAAAGCGTGTGAAGTCCTGTTTCCAGAAGCTCAAGACATGGCGCTCCTTGCTCAATTTGCTTATGCAGAAGGTAAAGCGGTTGCAGCAGAAGAGTCTGAGCCTGTTTATCTTCGCGATAAAGTGACGTGGAAAAAACTGCCAGGTCGCGAGTAAATACGTATTATTTTGGCTTTGCATTCACTTTGCAGAGCCAAAATAAAAACAGATACACAATCATTAACATCAGGTAATAAACTCTTTAAGCATGGTTTCACTTAACGGCTTACCTCCTTCTTCGATAGGCAATACATCCAAAACCAATCGAACCAACAAAAAGAACGAGGTAAAAAAAGGCGATGCAAAAACCTCAGTTGGTCAGCCAACTAAGGTCGCGAATGCTGTCTCGCATTCGATTCGCCAAGTCAAAGAATCTGAGATCCACAAAGCTCAGGTTCAATATGATCTTCCAGAAGGGCGCGGACGACGTGCGATGGAGGAGTATATGGACGTGATGAATCAAGCTAAAAAAGAGGAACTTGCGAAGCTTATTGGGGTCGATATTTATATCTAGCTTTGTGCTTTCATTTATCCTTTTCTAAGGACCAGCATTATGTTTTCTCTCATTTCTAAATCTCGCTTATTTTTCCTTGTCGCCTTCTCTTCGATGGTGATGGGTTGCTCATCTCTACCAGAAGAACTTAATGCAAACTCTGAACAGGTGGTAACTGACTACCAAGAGTGGGTAAACACAGTGCCAGACGCTGGTGATGTTCGTTTAGGTGGTGTGATTGCTAAAGTCACTAACTTACAAGATAAGACTCGTGTTGAAGTGGTTAACTTGCCTATCTCAAGCAACGGTAAGCCAGATATTGATGCCGAGCCAAAAGGGCGTTTTGTTGGTTACATTGATGGTTACGTAGAACCTTTGAGCTTTGCTGAAGGCCGTTTAGTCACCTTGGTTGGAACATCAAGTGGTACTGAAGATGGCACCGTTGGTGATTACCCTTATACCTTCCCAGTAATGAATGTCTACAACCAACGTTTATGGCAGATCACCGAGCGAGTGGTCATCAACGACTTTGCGCCAACCTATTACTCTTGCCGCAGTTTGCATTGTCGCAGCTTTCAAACCATGCCTAAGTCAGGCCGTGTGATTCAAGATGTGGAATAGTCGAACCTGAAATCGACACACTAAACGATAGGGACACCATACAATCAATGATTGAAAAGTCATATTCCCTTGCGAGCGGGACGCTTGCAACACAACAGATTGGCAACTCAAAAACGACCGCAACGACGGTCGTTTTTATTCATGGTTGGCTAGATAATTCTGCAAGTTTCACTCAGGTTATGCCGCAAATAGCCAAGCTTTCTCCAGATACTCACCTCGTTGCTATCGATCTCTTCGGACACGGTTTCTCGTCGCATAAACCGGGGAGTTATTACCCATTTCACGACTATATTGATGATTTGCATCAGTTGGTGACCAAATTATCGCCAAACAGACTGGTACTGGTAGGACATTCACTTGGTGCATTGATCGCAAGTTGCTATAGTGCCGCCTTTCCTGAAAAGGTGTCAGGATTAATTCAAATTGAAGGTCATGGACCTCTTTCAGAAGCTCCCTACGAAACAGTCTCTCGTTTGAGAGATGGGGTACTCAGTCGTCTTCGACAGCGAAGAAAGCCTTCACGTCCTCTGGCAAGTCTTGAGGATGCTATTAAGCTGAGAGCTCACGCCAATCAAATCAAAGCAGAACTCATTGCTCCTATTGTTGAACGAGGAATCGTTGAGCTAAGTAATGTTGATCGGACTGTTGTTGCTAAAGCTGCTTTTGATCAAGCGACTGTAGATCAAGTTGCTCTTAGTCAAGCGACTGTAGATCAAGGTATTGCCGAGTTCGATAACTCTTGGCAATGGAGATGCGACCCTAACCTAAAATGTGACTCGTTATATCGAATGTCACAAGCGCATGCTGAAGCGATCATGGCGGCTATTGAATGCCCTCAATTAATAGTTTTAGGAAATGATGGATTCCGACATTTGCAGCATAATCGCTACAAATCAGCCCATAGTTCTCTGAATATAGAGACTGTTCCTGGCGGACATCATTGCCATTTAGAGAGCCCAGAGCTAGTTTCAGAGCTAATTCTTGGTGTAGTTAACAAAATTTAAACAAGTGTTTGAGCCTTTTAGTGCTCATGCACTAAAGCTGTGCTGTAATACCGCAATGATAAAAAGCGGCGAAGCAGTCGTCAGCTGATAAACGAGGAGTAACATAGTGGACAAACCTTGGCTTTCACGTTATCCAAGTGACGTACCAGAGACGATCAACCCAGATCAGTACCCATCTCTTATTGAAATGTTCGAACAGTCGGTACAGAAGTACGCAGACCAACCAGCATTCGAGAACATGGGGTCTATCATGACATTCCGTAAGCTTGAAGAGCGCAGTCGTGCTTTTGCTGCTTACCTGCAGAATGATCTAAAACTGAAGAAAGGCGATCGTGTCGCGCTGATGATGCCAAACCTGCTGCAATACCCAATTGCACTCTTTGGTGTACTGCGTGCAGGTATGATTGCAGTGAACGTCAACCCACTGTACACGCCTCGTGAACTTGAACATCAATTGAATGACTCTGGCGCAAAGGCGATTGTTATCGTTTCTAACTTTGCGAGCACGCTAGAGAAAGTCGTTGATAAAACTCCGGTTAAACACGTTGTGCTAACCAGCTTGGGGCAAATGCTGCCACGAGCGAAAGGTACGATTGTCGACTTCGTAGTGAAATACGTAAAAGGCATGGTGCCTAAGTACGATCTGCCGGGTGCTATCTCATTTCGAAAAGCACTGCACAAAGGCCGTCGCCTACAGTACGTGAAGCCATTTATGGCGGGCGATGACATCGCATTCCTACAGTACACCGGTGGTACAACGGGCGTAGCGAAGGGCGCAATCCTAACGCACCGCAATATGATTGCGAACGTACTGCAAGCGAAAGGGGCATATAGCCCTGTTCTGCAAGAAGGCCGTGAATTGGTGGTAACGGCATTGCCGCTTTACCATGTATTTGCTCTTACCGTGAACTGCTTATTGTTTGTTGAGATGGGTGGCCGTAACCTTCTGATTACTAACCCTCGTGACATTCCTGGCTTTATTAAAGAGCTGCAAAAGGTTCCGTTTACCGCGATTACTGGCGTAAACACCTTGTTCAATGCGCTCGTGAATAACGAAGATTTCCACGAGTTGGATTTCAGTAATATGCGTTTATCTGTTGGCGGTGGTATGGCGGTTCAACGCGCTGTTGCTGAGCAATGGAAGAAAGCGACAGGTGTCCACCTACTTGAAGGCTATGGTTTAACCGAGTGTGCTCCTTTGGTCACGGGTAACCCATATGATCTGAAAGACTACACAGGTGCAATCGGCCTACCAGTACCTTCAACAGAAGTTCGTATTGTTGATGATGAAGGTAAAGTGGTTGGCAATGACCAAGTGGGTGAATTGCAGGTTCGTGGTCCTCAAGTGATGCAAGGCTACTGGCAACGTCCAGAAGCGACCAAAGAAGTGATCGACCAAGATGGTTGGTTATCGACGGGTGATATCGTTAAATTTGATGACGAAGGCTTGTTGTACATCGTAGACCGTAAGAAAGACATGATTCTAGTGTCGGGCTTCAACGTTTACCCGAACGAGATCGAAGACGTAGTGGCTCTGCATGGCAAAGTGTTAGAAGTTGCGGCTATCGGCCAACCTCATGAGGTGTCTGGTGAGCTGGTTAAGATTTACGTTGTGAAACGTGACCCTAGCCTAACCAAAGAAGACATTATCGCGCACTGCCGTGAACACCTAACTGGCTACAAGATCCCTAAATTGATTGAGTTCCGTGAAGAACTACCAAAAACCAATGTAGGTAAGATCTTGCGCCGAGTGCTTCGTGAAGAAAACGACGCAGAGCTTGCCAAACGCGCAAGCGAGTAATGCACGGGTTTGCGAGAAATTAGCCCCCGAAACCATTCAGGCGCTTAATCTAAGCGAGCGCTGAAAAATGGTGTTAGAATGCCGACAGTTAATGTCGGCATTTTTGTATCCGGCGATCAAAGTAAAATCAGTGAGAGTTTTTGTGGATTATCAAATCATTACCCAATTGAAAGACCTTGAGCGAGTTTGCCAACAAGCACGTGAAGCCGATGTCGTTATGCTTGATACGGAGTTCGTTCGTACTAGAACCTATTACCCTCAATTAGGCTTGATTCAGTTATTTGATGGTGAAATGCTGTCACTGATTGACCCTATTGCTCTTGATGACATGACACCGTTCGTTACCTTGTTGAAAGACGCATCAGTATTGAAAGTGCTGCACGCGTGCGGTGAAGATTTGGAAGTGTTCCAGAACGCATTTGGCTGTACACCAACACCAATGGTTGATACACAGATCATGGCGGCTTTCTTAGGTCATGGTTTATCAACGGGCTTTGCTGCTCTGGTTTCAGAGTTTGTCGGTGTCGATCTCGATAAGAGTGAATCTCGCACAGACTGGCTAGCGCGTCCGCTTTCTCAAAAACAATTGGACTACGCAGCAGCAGACGTGCATTACCTAATGCCAATGTACAACAAGCTTCTAGAAAAAGTGATGGAAGCTGGCTGGTGGGAAGCGGCTCAGCAAGAGTCTGATTTACAAGTTGCCAAGCGCATTCGTAAAGTAAACCCAGATACAGCCTACCTTGATATTAAAGGGGCGTGGCAGCTTAAACCTAAGCAATTAGCGATCTTACGACCTCTAGCAACTTGGCGTCTAAAAGAAGCAATCAAGCGCGATTTAGCGCTGAACTTTGTCTTCAAAGAACAAGACCTATGGGCTGTGGCGCGTTTTGCGATGAAAGATCCCAAGCACATGGAGCAAGAGGGTTTTGATTACCGCTCTGTGCGTCGCCATGGTGCGAAGATCAGCTCAATCGTAAAGTTAGCGGAACATACACCAGAAGAAGAGTACCCAGCACCAGTAGAACGTCTAATGGACTTCCCTGGCTACAAGCAACTGTTCAAAGTGCTGAAAGATGAAGTGAAAACAGCATCACAACACAGTGGTTTGGCGACGGAATTCTTGGCATCGAAGAAGCAACTTAACCAAATGTTAAGCTGGGTGTGGAAGCACGATCGTAACCCAGAAAAGCTGCCTGATGTTATGCAAGGCTGGCGTTTAGATGTGGTTGGCGAAAAGCTGAGTAAAGCGATCAAATAACCGCTTGCTGCTTTAAAGCCTAACTTAGTTACAGTTATAAACTGCACATACAAAAAAGAGAGCCTAGGCTCTCTTTTTTATTCAATCAATACAAGCAAGTGTATTACCTGCCAATCTTGTTCAGAAAGATTATCGATCTTCTTCTGGAAGCTTAACATTCAACTCTAACACTGAGATGTCGTCATCTTTGTGTTCAAAAGTCAGATCAACCATTGATGGATCGACCTCAACGTACTTGGCAATACACTTCAAGATGTCTTCTTTTAGTTGCGGCAGGTAAGACGGCGCTGGGTCGTCATGGCTGCGTCGTTCGGCAACAATGATCTGCAAACGTTCTTTGGCTAGGTTTGCGGTTGTCTTTTTCTGTGGTCTAAAAAACTCTAATAATGACATTGTGCATTAGCCCCCGAACAGTCGTTTGAAGATGCCTTTCTTCTGTTCCGTTAAGAAGCGGAAGTCAACTTGGCTACCCAGTAGTCGCTCTACAGTATCATTGTAAGCCATACCTGCGTCGGTTGCTTCGTCAAAGATAACTGGAACACCCTTGTTCGATGCGTTCAGTACCGCTTGGCTCTCTGGAATTACACCCAGTAGAGAGATGTGCAGGATTTCTTCAACGTCTTCAACACTGAGCATCTCACCTTGAGTTACACGTGCTGGGTTGTAGCGAGTCAATAGAAGGTGTGTTTTCACTGGCTCTAAGCCGTCTTCAGAACGACGAGATTTAGAGTCAAGAATACCTAGAATACGGTCTGAATCGCGTACTGAAGAGACTTCTGGGTTGGTGGTTACAATCGCTTCATCAGCGAAGTACAACGCCATAAGAGCGCCTTGTTCGATACCCGCAGGAGAATCACAGATGATGAAATCAAAGCCCATTTCATCCAGTTCATCAAATACACGACGAACACCATCTTTTGTTAGTGCGTCTTTATCACGAGTTTGAGAAGCAGGAAGAATGAACAGGTTCTCTGTGCGCTTGTCTTTGATCATCGCTTGGTTCAGCGTCGCTTCACCATTGATAACATTAACGAAGTCGTACACAACACGACGCTCACAACCCATGATTAAATCTAGGTTACGCAGACCGATATCAAAGTCGATAACTGCGGTTTTCTTTCCTTTTAAAGCCAGACCCGAGGCAATAGCTGCACTGGAGGTCGTTTTGCCTACCCCGCCTTTACCTGACGTTACAACGATAATGCGTGCCATTCTGTTTTCCTTTTATTTCTCTTATATTGCGAGGACATCAACGTGTAATACATCGTTTGCCATACTGAACATGGTTTTCTTCTGCCAGTACTCGCTTTCAATTTGATCGCTGAGCCAGTAATTTCCAGCAATGGAAACCAGCTCGGCTTGTAAGTCATTACAAATTATTTTTGCTTCAGTTTGACCACTTGCACCTGCAATCGCACGGCCGCGTAAAGTGCCATGAATATGGATGCTGCCATCGGCAATCACTTCCGCGCCTGCACTCACATGGCTGAGTATCAATAGATCGCCATCTTTCGCATAAACCTGCTGACCAGAACGAATAGGGGTTCTAATCACTTTGATTGGTGCCATTTTCGCTGGAGCTTGAGATGGCGACTTGCTTGCCGTCATCACTGCAAAACCGGCTTCTTTAGCGAGGTTTTGCATTCGCTTATCAGAACAGCCTGCCACACCAACCGGGATCATGCCCGCTTGAGATATACCATTTTTAAGTTGCACAAAATCGATATCGCCCGCGACTTTACTGATGTTGATAACAACAGGTGCGGCAGCGAAAAACGTAGGTGCTTGGTCTACTTTCTCTTGAAGAAAAGAGACTGCATTTTCGACTTGATCATCGGATAAGTGCAAAACAGATAGCGTAAAGCTGCTACCTTTTAGATCTGGGTTACTAGACATCGAAAAACTACAGGACCTCAATAGCGGATTAGTACAATTTCTTTATCAATAAAATAAAGGGCATTGCCTGAAACTAGGTTTATCATGTTATATTCCCAAACCAAGCACAGCAAGTAATCTTGTTGTCAAATGGACGTTTTGTTCCCAATATTTCCCTAACATAAACTATTGATCTCGCAAGTGAGAGTTTTGTAGTCATAATCAATTAAAAGGTTTGTCATGCTGTGTTCTATATATAAAAGCTCAAAGAAAGAAGGAACATACCTTTATATCCCTAAGAAGGATGATTTTTCACAAGTTCCTGACGCATTGATGCAAATGTTTGGTAAACCTAGTTTTGTAATGGTAATTAAAATGGATGGCCGTAAACTGGCTCAAGTAAACATCGAAAAAGTGAAAGAATCACTGAATACCGATGGTTTCTTTTTACAGGTTCCGCCACCACCAGTTAACGAACTTGAGCTTCATAAAGAGCGTAAAGCTCAACAGAAATCTCAAGACGAAGAGTGATAGCCACCTCAATTCAAGGAGGAGTGATCGTTGAGTAAATTTTCGAAAACCATATTGGCTGTGTCGGCATTACTATTGGGTAATAGCCTGACCATAAGTTCAGTACAAGCTGAAGAACTGAGCTTCGAGCAATATGTAGAAAAACTAAAACAACAAGGCCGTGAAGAAGGCATCTCTGAAGCGATCATTGATGAAGCCTTTGATGGTGTAACGTTTAAGCCAAGAGCGGTAAAAGCCGACAAAAACCAACCTGAGAAAAAACTGACTCTGGATGAATACATTCCACGAGCGGTTCCAGATTGGAAAGTGAAGCAAGCAAGGTCACTCTATAAGGAACACTACACCGCGTTAAAGCGTATTGGTGATGAATATGGTGTTCAACCAAGGTTCATTGTCGCGCTATGGGGCGTTGAGAGTAATTTTGGTAAGTTCACCGGTAATTACAGCGTTATCGACGCCCTAACGACCATGGCTTATGAAGGACGCCGAGAAGCTTTCTTCCGTAGCGAAGCGATGGCGGCATTGAAGATTCTTGATCAAGGCCATATTGCACCAAAAGAGATGAAAGGCTCTTGGGCTGGTGCGATGGGTCAACCGCAGTTTATGCCAAGCTCATTCTTAGCGTATGCCGCTGATGGCAGTGGTGATGGCAAGAAAGATATTTGGGGCACTGAAGAAGACGTATTTGCTTCAGCGGCCAATTATCTCAGCCAATCAGGATGGGATGACAAATATACTTGGGGTCGTCAGGTTCATGTTCCGTCAACCGTGTCGATCGATTTACAAGGTCGAGACGCAGACAAAGCGAAATACTTAAAAGAGTGGTCTGAACTCGGTATTAAACGCTATGACGATCGCCCACTGCCAACGCTTGATGAAGACATTAAAGCTTGGTTGATAATGCCAGATGACGAAGCCGGTCGTTCGTACCTCATTTACAACAACTACAATGTGTTAATGAAGTGGAACCGTTCTTACTACTTTGCTTTGGCTGTAAGCCATCTAGCCGACAGAATTAAGTTTGATTAATCGACCTAATTTGATTTGTAGACTTAGTTTGATTAACAGACCTAAGTCGCTTTGAATAGCATTTGGCCTACCATAGGCAGAACGAACTAAAGGACTCTTCGGAGTCCTTTTTGATTTTATATTTCAGAGATTTAATAAGGTGATCTTGTGCTAACAGATAGAGCTGCACAGATGGTGATATTCCATGCGCTGATCAAGCACGAAGGCTTTACCAGTGCTGCAAAAAGCTTGAACGTTTCGGTGTCTCATATCAGTAAGCAAGTCGCTTTGCTTGAAGACTCAATCGGCATCAAGTTGGTACAACGAACCACACGAAGCCTCACGCTGACTGAAGCGGGAGACGTGTTCTATCAACATTGTGAGCAGCTGTTTAACACGGTGAAAGCAGCTCAGATGGATATGGATAGCCAGCGCGATGATATCTCTGGAATACTACGCGTCGGTTTGTCGCAGTCATTTGGCACACTCCATATCATTCCGGCGATTGATCAACTCAGACAGCTTTATCCTCAGTTGAGAATCGAGGTCCACTTGTTCGACTATAAGGTGGACATGATTGAAGAGCGCTTGGACCTATGGATCACCAACAACGAAGATCTGCCAGAAGGTTATATTGCTCAGCGATTGGCTGACAGCCAGTTTGTGGTGGCTGCATCACCGGACTATTTGATTAAGGCCGGGACGCCACATGTGCCTTCTGATCTGATTGACCATAACTGTCTTATCTATCGCAGCCGTGAACGAGATTACACCTCGTGGGCATTTGATAATGGCCAAGAGAACCTTAGCGTTAAAGTAGCGGGTGATTACTCGGTGGATCTAGCTGAGGCCGTGCGAGACGCAGCCGTATCAGGGTGGGGTGTGGCTTACTTAGCAACTTACTTAGTAAAAGAAGAGTTTAGAACGGGCAAATTAATCCAAGTTTTGCCGGAATGGAGAGCCAGTCAGCTGATGCCATTCTATGCCGTTTACCCGAGCCGAAAGAATATGCCGAAGAAGCTTTCGGCAGTGATTGAGTTCATTAAAGATCATATCGGGTCGCCGACGTATTGGGACAAAAACCTCAAAACTTGCGTTGAACTGCATCGCTAACTGTTTCCTAATCTATAAATATAATTTCCATATGGAAAAAGTACGCTTTTTAATCAAAGTTAATTATTAAAATTCAATAACTTAATTATACTCATAGTTAAATCGTGATTACCCCAACATCACATTAACAACCTCAGCTTGCCGCAAACGATTTCCTCTATAGAATGCGTCGCCTTTCCTATCTACAACTTTTAGGTTGACGCACATGGCTTCGCTACTTGGAATTATCACTATTTTAGTTGCCGCTTGGTTACTATCTACGGACAGAAAAAATATTCCACTAAGAACAGTCTCTTTGGCTTTCTTATTACAAATCTCATTCGCGCTGTTGGTTCTGTATGTACCAATGGGTAAAGAAGCGTTGAATGCAGCCACAGGTGCGGTATCTAGCTTGATCAACTACGGTCAAGAGGGGATTAACTTCCTATTTGGTGGCCTAACTAATAACGGATTTGTTTTCGCGATTAATGTTCTTGGCATCATTATCTTTTTCTCTGCACTGATTTCAGGCTTGTACCACATCGGCTTTATGCCAAAGGTGATCAACCTTATTGGTGGTGCGCTACAGAAGTTCTTGGGCACAGGTCGTGCGGAATCATTGTCTGCGACTGCCAATATCTTTGTCGGCATGATTGAAGCGCCATTGGTGGTTAAGCCTTACTTAAAACACATGACAGATTCACAACTGTTTGCTGTGATGGTGTGTGGTTTGGCGTCTGTAGCTGGTGGTACGCTAGTGGGTTATGCATCGCTTGGCGTTGACCTAAACTTCCTGATCGCTGCGGCATTCATGTCTGCACCAGCCGGCCTATTGATGGCTAAAATCTTAGTACCTGGCAGCCCAGATGACGCTCAAGAAAATATTGAGTCTGACGTTGAAATTCCACGAGCAACAAACGTAGTTGAGGCGATGGCAGATGGGGCTATGTCTGGACTTCGTATTGCCGTTGCGGTGGGTGCAACACTTCTTGCCTTTATCAGTGTGATTGCAATGCTGAATGGCTTGCTAGGTATCGTTGGCGGCTGGTTTGGCGTAAACCTAAGCTTCGAACTTATCCTAGGTTATGTGTTTGCACCCGTTGCATGGCTGATCGGTGTACCGTGGTCTGAGGCTGTGGTTGCGGGCTCATTGATCGGTAACAAGATTGTCGTGAACGAGTTCGTGGCTTTCATCCAACTAATGGATGCTAAAGAGGCACTAAGTGAGCACTCGCAAGCGATCGTAACTTTCGCTCTATGTGGCTTTGCTAACATCTCTACCATGGCGATTCTTATCGGTGGTTTGGGCAGCTTAGTTCCAGAGCGTCGTTCTTTCATCTCACAATATGGCTTCAAAGCAATTTGTGCAGGTGTGTTTGCTAACCTAATGAGTGCTGCTATTGCTGGTGTTGTACTTTCTCTATAGTTAACTGATCATGACTTTACTCCCCCTATAGTAAAGTGACTGATTAATCACAATAATATTCGGTTAGCGTGAAAAAGAGAGCCTATAGTGTAAGAACGTAGGCTTTCTTATTTCATTGAATAGTTTGTACCACAGGGTGTGGTGCAAACCTTTTAGGGGCACAAATGGATTTGTCGATTACTTCTTCTTTGGCGTTAATTGGACTCTTGTCTTTAGCTTGTCAGCAGCTCGGCTGGCGTTTACGTCTTCCCGCCATTCTCCCTCTCCTTATCGTTGGCCTATTGTTAGGTCCCGGCCTGAATATTCTAAATCCCGATGCCATTTTCGGTGATGTGCTGTTTCCTATGATCTCCTTAGGGGTTGCCATCATCTTGTTTGAAGGAGCATTGACCCTAAATTTCAAAGAAATCAGAGGCCATGGCCGGATGGTGACTCACCTCGTGAGTTTCGGCATGTTGATTACATGGGCGTGTATCGTGGTGGGGGCATACTACTTTGTGGACTTCAGTTGGCCGTTAGCCGCACTGTTTGGTGCATTAGTTGTGGTAACTGGCCCTACGGTAATCGTGCCCATGCTTCGCAGTATTCAGCCTAAATCTTCGTTAGGCAGTATCTTGCGATGGGAAGGGATAGTAATTGATCCGATTGGCGCTCTGTTTGCGGTTCTCGTCTACGAGTACATTGTTTCTTCTGCCGACCCTACCGGACACGTTCTGTCAGCTCTGGGCCTGACGTTAGTCATAGGTTTAGGCTTAGGGATCATCGGTGGCCATTTGATTGCCAAGATGCTGCAAGGGCATTGGGTACCGCACTATTTACGTAATGTGGCTGTGCTGACGCTAATGTTGGCGGCGTTCTCGTTTTCTAATGATCTGAGTGAAGAATCGGGTTTATTAACCGTGACCATCATGGGGATCTGGCTTGCCAACGTGAAGGGCTTGGATATCGAAGACATCATCGAATTCAAAGAAACCCTGACCGTGTTACTTATTTCTGCGTTGTTTATTCTGTTAGCGAGCAGGCTCGACTCCGGAACCTTCCTCTCGATAGGTTGGGGTGGGGTTGGCTTGTTAGCGGTAGTGATGCTGGTGGCGCGTCCTTTGAGTGTGTGGATCAGCGGGATCGGCACGGATCTTACCTCTGCGGATAAATGGTTTTTGAGCTGGATGGCACCGCGCGGGATCGTTGCAGCCGCGGTTTCTTCTCTGTTTGCAATCAAACTTCAAGAGAAGCAATTAATTGAAGGCGCAGATTTACTGGTGCCAATGGTGTTCTTGGTCATCATCGGTACGGTTGTGATTCAGAGCCTTACCGCGAGTTGGTGGGCGAGAAGGCTAGGTGTGACTCAAGAGAAGGCACAAGGCGTTATCTTCTTTGGTGCGACTCAGTTTTCACGCCAGTTTGCCAAAGTGTTGGCGACACACAACATCAACAGTGTGCTTGCCGATACCAACTGGGAAAGCATTCGCTTAGCGCGCATGGAAAACTTGAATGTTTATTTTGGTAACCCAGCTTCGAGCCACGCTGAAAATAATCTGGAATTGGATGGAATAGGGCGTGCGATGATCGTGTCGCCTTATCGTCAAACCAACCCGTTAGTTAGCATGCACTATCAAGACGAGTTTGGTGAGAATAAGGTGTTTGAGCTTGAATCCTCAGAGAATAAACATGAAAGGCACCAAGTGAGCCGCGATGGCAATAGAAGTCTGTTTTCGGAAGGGATCACCTATTCTAAGCTTAACTCGTTGATGGCTCAGGGTAGCCAAATTAAAAGTACAGGTTTGACCGAGGCATTTGATTTAAAAGAGTTTAACGCTTTGTATCCTAAAGCCATTCCTCTTGGGGTGATTAATGGCGGTGATTTCCGTTTAATTACACAAGGATCTGAGTTGGAAAAACTCATATCAACGGAGTGTGAGCTTATTAGTTTATTACCGCCTTCTGAACAGACGGAAAAAGTCGAGACTCCAGATAAGTAGCAACGAGCACTTCATCAAAAGCGAGTCACCCCGTTGTAAAAACGAATAGCTAAGTACCAAAGCATCAAAAAAGCCGCAACGTTCATCACGTTGCGGCTTTCTAATTTTATTTATATGCGCTGCGGACTACTTCGAGTGAAATTGCTCGCAAGCGATCATGGTGTTCTCGATTAGGCTCGCAACCGTCATTGGGCCAACACCACCCGGCACAGGTGTGATGAAGCTTGCGCTTTCTTTCGCTACGTCGTATTCAACGTCGCCCACTAGTTTGCCAGATTCTAAACGGTTGATACCAACATCGACCACAACAGCGCCTTTCTTAATCCAAGCGCCAGGAATGAAGTTAGGCTTACCAACGGCAACTACAACAACGTCTGCTTGACGCACGTGACCTTCAAGGTCTTTGGTGAAGCGGTGACATGTTGTCGTTGTACAACCTGCTAGAAGAAGTTCTAGCGTCATTGGGCGACCTACAATGTTTGATGCGCCAACCACAACCGCGTGTTTACCACGTAAGTCGATGTTGTAACGGTCAAGCAGCGTGATGATGCCTTTTGGCGTACAAGAGCGAAGCTTAGGCATGCGCTGAGCCAAACGGCCGACATTGTATGGGTGGAAGCCGTCAACGTCTTTCTCTGGCGTGATACGCTCAAGAACGTGAGTGCTATCAATGCCAGCTGGTAGAGGCAGTTGAACAAGAATACCGTCGATCTCTGGATCGTCGTTCAGTTGGTCTACCAATGTTAACAATTCGTCTTCTGTCGCAGTGGCTGGCAAGTCGTAAGATTTAGATACGAAGCCAACTTCTTCACACGCTTTACGCTTACTTCCAACGTAAACCTGAGAAGCAGGGTCTTCACCCACTAAAACAACCGCTAGGCCCGGAGCGCGTAATCCAGCTTCAGTACGAGCTTTTACACGTGCAGCAACTTCGGAGCGAACCGTTTGAGAAATTAGCTTTCCATCAATATTTTGAGCAGTCATGAATTTCCTTAGTATTGATATTCAAGTTAGTGGCTGATGTTTTTGGCGCATTATTCCAGAAAATCTTTTTGATTACCATCAAGCAAACGTTTGCTTTGGTCTATTTTCCAACACTTATATGTTTGTTGGCCTTTTTTTACCCACTTAGATCAGAATGTTACATAAAGCCGTTGCTTTACTGATTCGAATTCGTATAATTCGTTCCTGTAGCGCGCCCTTAGCTCAGCTGGATAGAGCACCTCCCTTCTAAGGAGGTGGTCGAAGGTTCGAATCCTTCAGGGCGTGCCATTATTTAAAGAAACCCGATAACTCTCCGAGTTGTCGGGTTTTTTGCATTTTACACATCATAAAACACTTCTTTTCAAGCGCGACTCATTTTCTTCTGTTATTCGTTTCATTCGGCTTATGTAATAGAAAGTTAAAATTGTTCGTTTTTTGGGGTTTACATCATTTGGTAATAAAGCCACTATGAATTCACGAAGAATAGACAAGTAAAGCTATTAGCCAGTCGGTTTAGGAATCAAACCTTCTGATTGATGGCTGATTTAGAGGAAGCAATGGCAGGAAACAGTATCGGACAACACTTTCGAGTGACCACATTCGGAGAGAGTCACGGTATCGCACTAGGATGTATCGTAGACGGGTGCCCACCAGGATTAGAAATTACCGAAGAAGATCTGCAGAAAGATCTGGACCGTCGTCGTCCGGGCACTTCTCGCTATACAACGGCTCGTCGTGAAGCGGATGAAGTGAAAATCTTATCAGGTGTATTTGAAGGCCAAACTACGGGTACTTCTATTGGTCTATTGATTGAAAATACAGACCAACGCTCTAAAGACTATTCCGAAATTAAAGACAAGTTCCGCCCTGGCCACGCTGACTATACGTACCATCAAAAGTACGGTGTGCGTGATTACCGAGGTGGTGGTCGTTCTTCAGCTCGTGAAACTGCAATGCGTGTTGCTGCAGGTGCAATTGCGAAGAAATACCTAAAACAAGAATTTGGTGTTGAAATCCAAGCTTACCTTTCTCAAATGGGTGATATCTCAATTGATAAAGTGGATTGGAACGAGATTGAAAACAACGCTTTCTTCTGTCCAGATGCCGACAAAGTACCAGAATTTGATCAACTGATTCGTGACTTGCTAAAAGAAGGCAACTCGATCGGTGCGAAGATTCAAGTGGTTGCGACTAAAGTGCCAGTAGGCCTTGGTGAGCCAATCTTTGATCGTCTAGATGCTGACATCGCGCACGCTCTAATGAGCATTAACGCTGTGAAAGGTGTTGAGATTGGTGATGGCTTCGATGTTGTTAATCAACGCGGTAGTGAACACCGTGACCCATTAACTCCAGAAGGTTTCAGCAGCAATCATGCTGGCGGTATCTTAGGTGGTATCTCTACTGGTCAAGATATTGTGGCAAGCATTGCGCTTAAACCAACATCAAGCATCACTGTACCTGGTGACACAATCACGAAAGATGGTGAAGCAACGCAGCTAATCACGAAAGGTCGTCACGATCCATGTGTTGGCATCCGTGCGGTACCTATTGCAGAAGCAATGCTGGCTATCGTGCTGCTTGACCACTTGCTACGTCATCGTGGTCAAAACTTTGGTGTGACAACTGAAACACCACAAATCTAATTCTGCTTCTTTTTATTTAGAATAGAATTGGTAGAAACAAAAAAGGGTTGCTTCGTAATGAAGTAACCCTTTTTCACATTAGCAGGATTATTCGTCCGGTTAGCGACTATCGTCATTAAAGACAGCTAGCAGCTTAAGGCTCTTAATCCATTAATGCACTGAACTTTCAGGATCAAGCTGGAACGAAGGCAAACTCCATTTGAATCTTACAGCCGCCATGCGCAGCAAGTAACCAACTACAAGCGTCACAATTGTCGCCGTGACGTCGTTGATGCCAAGCTCAAGCAAACCTAGGTACAAACCTGAAGCGACAAGTGCGACAGAGGCATACAGCTCTTCATGTAACACCAATGGTGTTTGACGACAGATAAGGTCACGTAACAAACCACCAAAGACACCTGTCACTAATGCCGATACCATGCAAATCATCGGGTGCAGACCCATGGTCATCGCTACTTTGGTACCAATGATACTGAATACGATTAGGCCTAAGGCATCCAAGCGAATAAACAAACCTTTTAGCTTGATAACCCATTTCGCCAACCCGGTTGTAATAACACCTGCTATACAGGTGATGGCCAGATACTGCGGGTTTTCAACCCAACCTAAAGGGTAATGGCCAAGTAAGATATCTCGTACTGTACCGCCGCCAATTGCCGTTGCACTCGCAACCAACATTACACCAAACCAATCCATTTTTTGTTTGCCAGCACTGAGAGCGCCGGTCATGGCTTCTGCCGTGATGCCAATGATATACAAAACACTTAGTAGCATTGCTGTAGCTCTATAGTATAGGTCTATAAATTGGAGTCTTATAGGCCATAGGGATATAAAATGAAGCGCGAGTGTAGTAGTAAAAATGCTTGTTGACGAATGAATATTTGTACCGTGAATGGGCGTTTCAGATTAGCTAAACTAATCATTCACCTTAAAGTGGTGTAATCTGGAAATGGCAATCGATTGTCACTGCAAAGTATAATGGCGAACCCGATGTCATTACGCTTGATAGGGCTTTACCGAGCGCTTAAAAAAAAGCAAAATGCCCCAGTTATTTTTACTTAAATTTGATTTTATGACACACCAATACTCAGACATTATCGATATCTTCAATCAGACCTTTTTTGAAAGCTTTAATACCAAACTAGAGCTAGGGGCTGATGAGCCGATCTATTTGCCTGCTGATGATACTATCCCACACCATCGAATCGTGTTCGCACGTGGCTTTTACGCCTCTGCACTCCATGAGATCGCACACTGGTGCGTTGCTGGGCCTGAGCGTCGTTTACTGGAAGATTTTGGCTATTGGTATGAACCTGACGGTCGAACTGAGGCGGTTCAAGCTGAGTTTGAAAAAGTAGAAATTCGCCCACAAGCGTATGAATGGATCATTGCGATGAGCGCAGGCTTTCCTTTTAATGTCAGCTGTGACAATCTACACGGCGATTTTGAGCCAGATCGTTTGGCCTTTATGAATAAAGTACATAGCGAAGTTATGGGTATCTTTGAAGTAGGCTTTCCGCCTCGCGTGAAAATGCTCTCTGAAGCATTACGCAGCTTCTACTATGTGGAACCTTTATGTGCTAGCCAATTTATTGTGAAATAAGAGAATATTATGATTATCGAATTTGAAGAAAAACTACTTGAAGTAATTGATGCTCGCATTGAAAACGCATCAGACGATGAACTGTTTGCTGGTGGTTACTTACGTGGTCATATTTCTCTTTCAGTGGCTTCATGTGAAGAAGAAGGCATTGAAGATGTGGCTGAAGTAAAAGCTCGTATTGAACAGAGCCTAGACGACGCTCGCTCTGAACTAACACCAGCAGACCGCACTATCGTTAATGACCTTTGGGTTGAGCTACAAAACCAAGCTTAATCTCGATGTATTAGTACTATCCGCTCAGTCCCCTTTCCCATTTTGCTGAGCGAACTGGTTTATTTGAGACTCGTTCGAAATTTTTGAATGAGTCCGTTCATTTCTTGTGATGGTTACATTTTCTTACTACGTTATTCTAATCCCACTTAACGGAATTACAGAAAGGTCACATCATGAAAGTTATCGCATTTGGCGCAAGCACAAGTTCTACCTCAATCAACAAAACACTAGCAACTTACGCAGCAAACTTGATTGAAGGTGCTGAAGTTAAAGTCCTAGACATCAACGATTACAATGTTCCTATGTTCAGTGAAGACACTGAAAAAGAGATTGGCCAAGCTGAAGGTGCTCAAGCATTCCTACGCGAACTAGCTGAAGCTGATGCGTTTGTTATCTCGTTCGCAGAACACAATGGTCACTACCCAGCTGCGTATAAAAACCTATTTGATTGGGCGACACGCATTGAGCGTTCAGTATTTGGCGAGAAGCCGGCGGTTTACCTAGCGACTTCACCAGGCCCTGGCGGCGCACAAACGGTACTTGGTGCAGCGACAGGTTCTGCACCTTACTTCGGTGGCAACGTGCAAGCGTCAGTTTCAGTACCAAGCTTCTACGATAACTTTGATTTTGAATCTGGTTCTATCAGCAACGAAGAGATCGTTCTACAGATTAAAGACGCGGTTGCTAAGCTGTAAATACAGCTTCGTTTAGAACATCAGTTTAGAGCAACACGAATAACAAAAAGCCCGAGCGACTTAACTTAGTCACGTAGGGCTTTTTAGCTTTTAACTTATTAGTTTCAGATATTCAGAAATTTCAGATGTTCAAAATAGCTGAACTAGAAACTACGGCTTTGATTTAGAATGCTTGTCAGCAACCCATCCAGCCGTTAATGCCTTACCTTTACGCAGTCTGCGTACCCACATTCGACTTGGGTGAATCGCCTCAAGCACATCAACAGGCAAGGGCAGCGGATCGCCACAGATCTGTGATGCTAATACTTCAGCCAATAATGGTGCAGAGCTCAAACCACGTGAACCCAGTCCGATAAAGCAATAAAGGTTAGGGAAGCTTGTTACCGTTTCTACATCCTCAACCGAGTCACGCTGCGGGTTGAAGTTGTGGAGATCTTGGTACTGCTCCTTAATGGCTTCAAAGTCACCAACGTTTCCCACAAACGGAAGGTGGTCACGGCTTACGCTTCGGATACCTTGGCGCGCTAAGTTGTCACTGGTATCGACATCTTTTGTCCATGCTTGGTCTGGTAGTGACCCATGTAGGCGCTCGCCATTGTGCTGCTGAACCTCAATATCAAATTCTTGGTCGATATTGGTTTTGTCGTAGTTCGCACCAATACAGTGATGACCATTGTTGGGGTTCTGTGGCGTCAAATAGCCATCAAAGCACAACACGGTTTTTAGCTGGCTGAGATTTTCCGTGGTCGGAATATGGCTCACTTGGCCTTTAACCGGAGTCAGTGGTACTGGCTGAGTTTGTTCAAACTGAGTGAACTTGTGTCCGTTTGCGACAACTACTTGGTCGTGCTTAGTTTGAATCTCACCTTGAGGTGCCTCAATCGTCAGTAACCATTGTTGTTCAGCTTCGAGCCACTCAAGTTGCGTTACTTGATGTTGATAGTGTGCGCTCACTTGGTTGCTCTCTTCTAGCTTGCCAATCAAGCCTTGAGTCAGTTGAAGAGGGCTTAGCCAACCACCCAGCGGAAAGTAAACACTCTCTTTATCGACGGGTAAGCCAATCTTTTCGTTGGCTTGCTCTGGCGATAAACGCTGAATCAGGTCGGTGTGGAAGTTGCCTTCCAACATGCGGTTGAGCTTTTTAGTGGAGCCTTGATCCCACATCAAGATGTTCACGCCACACCAACTGTGATCAAATTGAATAGACTGAGCCGCTTGATTAATAAATTGACGAGCAAACAGTAATCCCGGGCCAAACACGCGAGACACGTTCGAGGTCGCTTCGCTTAATAGCGGGTAAATCGCACCTTGGTTGTTACCTGAGGCATTGCCCGCAGCTTGTGGATGTTCACAATAAAGGGTGATGTTTTTACCACGACGGCTTAGCGTTTTGGCTAATGCAGCACTGGCGACACCACCACCAATGATCGCAATGTCTTGGGATTCAGTGTGTTGAGCGAGGCCATACCAAGGTTTGATGTTGGTGTGAGCGTGCTTTTCGCCAAGTCGGCCGGCGATCATTTCTCGCTTAGTACCAAAGCCTTTGACCTTTTTCATTTCAAAGCCAGCTTCAATTAAGCCACGGCGAACAAAGCCAGCAGCGGTGAAGGTGGCGCAGCTACAATCTTGCTTAGCGAGCTTAGCCATGCCGTTGAATAGGTTTTGATTCCACATCTCTGGGTTCTTGCTCGGAGCAAAACCGTCTAAGAACCAAGCATCAACCAAACCTTCACGCGGGGTTGGTACGTTGGGCATGCAATCTTTAATATCGCCAAACCACAAATCAAGCGTGATTGCACCGTCGCCCAGCACAATGCGGTGACATTCAGGTAGAGCAATAGGGTAGTGTTCTTGGAGTTGCGTCGCATACTCGGCTAATTCTGGCCACGATTGGTGTGCTTTGATGAGATCCTCTTTATTTAAAGGATATTTTTCAAAACTGATGAAATGTAACTCTTTGGTCATCGCTTGTGGGTTATCTTTAAGAAAAGCATCGAACCATTGCCAAACTGCAAGAAAGTTCAAACCTGTGCCAAAGCCGGTTTCAGCAATCACAAAGCGGCGTTGTTCATGTTCAAGCCAACGCTCTGGAAGGTGGTTTTGCTTTAAAAAGACGTAGCGAGTTTCTTCTAAACCGTTAACATTGGAGAAGTAAACGTCGTCAAATTGGTCTGAAACTGGCGTGCCAGACTCATTCCATTCCAGTTCTGCATTAGTAATTGAAGTCATAAAATCTATCATTTTGTGATTTGAAGCGATATGTTGGTAGGGATTGTACGAATTTCTAGGAAAGCTGACCACTTTTGTTAGGCTTCTTAGTTATCATCTAGCTGAATTTAGAATTATAGGAATGTCACATGAAACGAGTCGTAATCACCGGTATGGGTATTGTTTCAAGTATCGGTAACAACGTCGAAGAAGTTTTAGCATCACTGAAAGAGGGTAAATCTGGTATTACCGCTTCAGAGCAGTTCAAGGAAAATGGCTTGCGCTCTCAAGTATGGGGTAACCTAAAAATGAACCCTGCTGACCATATCGATCGCAAAAAAATGCGCTTTATGGGTGATGCAGCGGCATTCGCTTATCTTTCAATGGAGCAAGCAATTGCTGATTCTGGCTTAACTGAAGATCAAGTATCTAATGACCGCACGGGTATCGTTGCGGGTTCAGGTGGTGCTTCATCTCTAAACCAAGTAAACGCGGTAGACATCATCCGTGAGAAAGGCGTGAAGCGCGTTGGTCCATACATGGTTCCACGTACAATGGCTTCTACGGTTTCTGCTTGTCTAGCAACTCCTTTCAAAATCCGTGGTGTGAACTACTCTATGAGCTCTGCATGTGCGACATCTGCACACTGTATTGGTCACGCAATGGAGCTTATCCAACTTGGTAAGCAAGACGTTGTATTCGCTGGTGGCGGTGAAGAACTGGATTGGTCTCTGACTATGATGTTCGACGCAATGGGCGCACTTTCTACTAAGTACAACGATACGCCAGAGCTGGCTTCTCGTACCTACGATGCAGACCGTGATGGTTTCGTTATCTCTGGTGGCGGCGGCATGTTAGTTATCGAAGAGCTTGAGCACGCTGTTGCTCGTGGCGCAAAAATCTACGGTGAAATCGTAGGCTACGGCGCAACTTCAGATGGCTACGACATGGTTGCTCCTTCTGGTGAAGGTGCGGTTCGTTGTATGAAGATGGCGATGCAAAACGTTGATGGCGTTGATTACGTGAACACTCACGGTACTTCAACTCCAGTTGGCGACGTTAAAGAGCTAGGCGCTATCCAAGAAGTATTTGGTGGCAACAGCCCAGCAATTTCTGCAACTAAAGCGATGACAGGTCACGCTCTAGGTGCTGCTGGCGTACACGAAGCTATTTACTCAACGCTAATGCTAGATAACGGCTTTATCGCTCCAAGCATTAACGTTTCGAACCTAGACGAAGCTGCTGCTGGCCTAGACATCGTAACTGAAGCTCGTGATCAAGAGCTAACTACAGTTATGTCTAACAGTTTTGGTTTCGGCGGTACGAACGCAACGCTAGTAATCAAAAAGTACCAAGCTTAACTTAAGCTTGAGTTACAGAGACAAGGTTAATCGTTAAAGGGTTGCGCTAGTGCCGATTCAACACGCACAGGTCACCCAGTAATAATGACCATCAGAACAAAGTTTTTAGACGCAGGTTGGTAAACGTGTTTTTTGAACATAGTTTTTAAATCTGGGTTTAGAGATTGAAAGGTTTCCAGAGCTTGACCAGTACTGACTTTGGTTAGTACTGGTTGAACAGACGCAAGACTCTGTCTCCTGGAGAGCGAGATAGGATCCTTTTGTTCTGGATGTTTGCCCGATTGTTTATTCAATCGGGCATTTTTCGTTTTAGCCGTTTGATCTTGGGTGTTCACTCTGGTTTCGGTTCTTGTCTGCCAAGGTTAGGTGATTCAGCCCTTTATTTATAATGTATTCCAATTGCTACTCGACACCGTGTGTGGAATTTTGCACAATCATTTCAATTCACATTTAGGTCGATAGACCCCAACAAAAGTACTCGCCAAATGAAAATCTTAATCGACGAAAATATGCCTTACGCTGAAGCGCTTTTTAGCCAGCTAGGGGAAGTGACAATGAAGTCTGGTCGCACATTAACAGCTGACGACCTAGTTGACGTAGACGCATTGATGATTCGCTCTGTTACCAAGGTAAACGAGTCATTGATCAGCAAAGCCAATAAGCTGAAGTTTGTTGGTACTGCGACGGCTGGCATGGATCACGTTGACCAAGAGTTGATGAAAGAGCGTGGCATTTTCTTTACTGCGGCACCTGGTTGTAACAAGGTGGGTGTTGCTGAGTACGCGTTCAGTGCGATGATGGTGCTTGCGCAGCAACAAGGCTTTTCTGTTTTTGATAAAACGGTTGGTATTATCGGCTGTGGTCAAGTGGGCAGTTACTTAGCGAAGTGCCTTGAAGGTATTGGTATCAAAGTTCTGCTGAACGACCCTCTAAAACAGCAAGAGGGTGATACGCGCGAATTTACTGAGTTAGAGACTTTGCTTGAACAATCAGACGTTATTACATTACACACGCCAATCACTAAGACGGGTGAGTATCCAACGCATCACTTGATCAGTGAGCAAGTGCTGAACAACTTACGTGCTGATCAAATCCTGATTAATGCAGCTCGCGGTCCTGTGGTTGATAACCAAGCGCTAAAAGCTCGCCTGCAAAAAGCCGATGGTTTCACTGCAGTGCTTGATGTGTTTGAGTTTGAACCTGAAGTCGACTTTGAGCTTCTTCCGTTACTCGCTTTTGCAACGCCTCACGTAGCGGGCTACGGTTTAGAAGGTAAAGCGCGTGGTACCACGATGATCTTCAACAGTTATTGTGAATTTTTAGGTACTGAACAGCGTGCGTATGCAAGCGACTTATTGCCGACAGCGCCTGTACCTCAAATGAAATTAGATAGAGCTTGGGATGAAGCAACACTGCACAATTTGACTCAGTTGATCTATGATGTGCGCAAAGACGACGCCTTATTCCGTCGCAATATCGTTACGCCGGGTTCTTTTGACAAGATGCGTAAAGAATATTGGGACCGCAGAGAGTACAGTGCAGTCGAGTTAACGGGCGACGAATCTTGTAATTTAACGCCGTTATCTAAACTCGGTTTTATGGTAAAGCCAACTTTATAAAAGAGAGAAACAATGAGCCAAGAATTTAATATTGCTATTTTAGGTGCGACTGGTGCGGTTGGTGAAACCATTCTTGAAGTACTTAAAGAGCGTAAATTCCCTGTCGGTGAAATGCACTTACTAGCAAGTGAACGTAGTGAAGGCAAAACTTCCCGTTTTAACGGCAAAACAATACAAGTACAAAACGTAGAAGACTTCGATTGGTCTCAAGTACATATTGCGTTTTTCTCTGCAGGTAGCGAGCTTTCAGAGCGTTGGGCTCCAATTGCGGCTGATGAAGGTGTGGTTGTCATCGATAACACATCACGCTTCCGTTACGAATACGATGTTCCTCTGGTTGTGCCTGAAGTGAACCCTGAAGCGATTGCTGAGTTCCGTAACCGTAACATCATCGCGAACCCTAACTGCTCGACTATCCAAATGGTAGTAGCGCTAAAACCAATTCACGATGAAGTGGGTCTTGAGCGTATTAACGTTTCAACTTACCAATCTGTGTCTGGTGCAGGTAAGCCAGGTATCGATGAGCTAGCGGGTCAAACGGCTAAGCTTCTTAACGGTATGCCAGCTGAAAACTCAGCGTTCTCACAACAAATCGCTTTCAACTGTATTCCTCAAATCGATGAATTTACAGAGAACGGCTACACGCGTGAAGAGATGAAGATGGTTTGGGAAACTCAAAAAATCTTTGCTGACTCTTCAATCACAGTGAACCCGACTTGTGTCCGCGTACCAGTATTTTACGGTCACGCAGAATCTCTACACATTGAAACTCGCGCACCAATCGGTGCAGAGCAAGTGGTTCAGCTTCTAGAGAACACAGAAGGTGTTGAAGTATTCCAAGCGCTAGACTTCCCAACTCAAGTTCGTGATGCAGGTGGTAAAGACCACGTAATGGTTGGTCGTATTCGTAACGACATCAGCCATCACAGTGGCGTAAACATGTGGGTTGTCGCTGATAACGTTCGTAAAGGCGCAGCAACAAACGCAGTTCAAATCGCTGAAGTTCTGATTCGCGATTACTTCTAAGCTTTATTGCTTTGATAAAAAAGCCTCACTCTTTAGTGGGGCTTTTTTAATCGATTAAAAATATTGTTAGTCAAATTGTGTGAAATTGCTGCGAATATTGTTGCTGCAACACATTTTTTGTTTTCATCTCTATAGTTTTACGTCATTTATCCGATATATTTAATAGATCATCACTTTTCCGAATTTAAGCACCTAGCTGAGCCTTTTATGTTTCAAATTTTCAAGCCGTGGTTAATGCCTTTTGCCTTTATCATTGCGACTCAGATTTCCGTTGTTCGTGCAGATTCCATTCGAGTTGTAGGGCCTAATGGCCAGATACAATCAGCGCCTACGTTTTCAGAACCACTTCAAAGAGCGCAATCAAATAGCGCTGAGCCTTCACGTTTCTATGGTCCAACTCGCGGCTCAGAAACATTGTGGTCTATTGCCTCAAAGTTACGCCCTGATAACTCCGTTTCAGTCCAACAAACTCTGTTGGCTATTTATCGCTTAAACCCACAAGCGTTTGAAAACCAGAATATCCATAGCCTGCTGCCTGCGAGCAATCTACGCGTGCCTTCTTTAGAGCAAGCACGTGCAAGCTCGACGCAGCAAGCTATCAACATCATGAACTCACATCTTGCTAAGCTTGATGCTCCTGCAAGTAAGCCTGTCGCTTCAAAACCCAAAGCGCCGAGTTCTGATGCAAAAAATGTTACTCCTGCTAAGCAAGTAAGCACTACTGAAACTGCTAAAAAGCCATTGTCTCCAACTCAATCATCTCTAGCTCAATCTGCACCAACCCAAGAGATGAACAAGTTAGAGAAGCAGCTAGAGCTTTCAGAAACTGAACTGCTGTCACTTGAAGAGAAAAATCACCAACTTCGTTTGATGTTATCGAATGTTCAATCGGAAGTGGATGAGCTAAAAACAGAGCTCAGTGATGAAGACCGCATTCGTAGCGAAGTGGAAAAGCTGCTTGATGAAGAGCGCAGAAAGAACGCCGAAATTGAAAAGATGGCACCAAGTGTCATGGACGAACTGTTATCGAATGGTTGGTTAGTGGCGGCTCTTGCGATTATTCCAGGTCTGCTCATTGGTTTGATCGTTGTGATGCTGTTAGGCCGTCGTTCTAAAAATGATGAGCAACAGCAGACGACTCAAGAACAACCGCTCCAGCCAGAACCAAGTACCGTTGCACCTATTACATTGGGCGACGAGATGGACGACCTTAACGAGCTGTCTTTAGATGATGACTTGTTTGGTACGGAAGATGACGCCAACAAGCTGTTTGACGATCAAGCGCTAGCCGAAGAGGATGATGTCTTTGCTGGTTTAGATGAATCTGATCTCGATTTCAATCTAGATGGTGAAGACGATGACCCATTTGCTAGCATTGGCGAAAACGGTGATTTAGACACCAACTTCGACGATCTAGATTTAGACAGCAGCAACGGCATTAGTGTTAATGGCGAAGAGAAAGCGCTTGGCCTTGAAGAGATGGAACGTGCGCTAGACAAAACAGCGGAAAGCGCCGTCGATACTGATGATGTCGACTTTGATCTTTCTGATGATAACGCAATGTCTGCTGATGACATTGAAGCTTTACTATCTCAAGAGTCTGAAACTGAAGATCTCGGTTCCAACGAGCTAGACCAATCTTTATTAGATGATCTGTTTGCTCTTGATGACGAAGATGACGACAGCTTCGATATTGATGCTCTGATTTCGGAAGAGCAAAGTGATTCGCCTTCTAGCACTGAAACACCAGCAAGCGATGATTTTGACATCGATGCGCTTATCTCTGAGCAACAAAGTGAGACTAAGCCTGTTGATTTGAGCAATGACGATTTTGATATTGATGCTCTAATCTCTGAACAACAGTCCCCTGAGCCAGCTTCACCGACAGCGAATGATGATATTGATGACATCTTTGCCCAAGTTGCTGCTCAGAACGATCAAGCGAATGACCCTTTCAACCTCGATAGCGACGATGAGATTGCCACTAACCTAAACAGTGGTTTGGCGTCTGATGATGATATCGAAAACATTCTGTCTCAGTTCGATAAGCCCATCGTAAATGAAGAACCTCAAGACAGCGTTGATCTGCTTGATGAGCAACTGGCAGGCGATGACGTAGACCTAAGTAACTCGACAGACCTTCTTGATGAGATGCTAGGGGACGATTCGGATGATGAGTCTGAAAGCGAACCTCTTGGCTTTGATTCTCTGTCTGAGCTTGAAGAGCTTTCTGGTTTATCGACCGATGATGACCTCAACATCGCAGAAGACAGCACGGAAACCTTGGATGAATTAATAGGTGACTCTGACGACGATGATTTCGAACTCGACGCCGAAAGTACCGACTTATTGGATGATTTCCTTGATAGTGAATTGTCAGATGATGAGCTTTTAGCGGATGCATCAAAATCAGAATCTCTAGACCCATTTGATGACTTACTGACAAGTGGCATTGAAGACGAGCTTGAATCTGAAGATAAGACGTTTGATAAAGAGTTAGACGCAGCCTTTGGTTTGGACAACGCCAATGAGGAGCCTGAAAAGGACTCAGACGTTGAGCTTACTCCGTTAACCTCTGAAGGTGAGCCTAAGCAAGATCCGGACATTAGTGAAACACCACAACCTGAAGTCGTTACTGATGAATCGTTAGATTCTGAAATGACTCAAGAAAGTTCTGACATTAAGCCAGAAAATGATGAAGCCTTTAATCGTGATGGTTTTATCGATGATTTGTTCGGTGTCGCACCGGCAACGGATGCTTTGCTTGATGACTCGCTAGAAACAACAGACGAAGCGTTGATTGATGAGTTAATGACTTCTGATGACAATGATTTGTTGCCAGCAATAGAAGAGCCTGTTGAACCATCAATTGACAATACGGTTGAACCAGAGCAAGCGTCTCTTTTAGACAGCGACGAAGTATCAGCGCAAGAAACCGCATCATCGGTTGAAGATGATGAACTGGATATCGACTCGCTGTTATCTGAGAATTCTGATTTTGACAAACCAGATTTTGAAGAGCGAGTTAAAGAAGAAACCGCACAACAAGAACCAGAGCCGAAAGAAGCCGACGTACAAGAGCAAGCTTCGCCATCGTCTTTGAACGATATCTCTGAAGATGAAGAAGAAACGGTTGAAGACTGGTTAGCTGAAGCCATCGACGATGTAGAGTCGCCAGCGAACATTGACTCTGATTTTGACTTTGAACCGAAAATCCAAGGTAGCGATCAGCTTGAAGATGTCGTTGAATCCTTGCCAGAGCCAGAGCCAGAGCCAGAGCCAGAGCCAGAGCCAGAGCCAGAGCCAGAGCCAGTTCGTGCTGCAAACATGCCAGAGATCATTCCAAATGAATTTGGTGTGCCAGAAGACGATGATTGGCTGATTGAAGATGAGGCGTCTGAACCAGAAGCATTAGCGGAAACTGACGTAACACCAGAGCTAGTGACACCTGTCGCTGAACCGAAAGTTGAAGCTACACCACAAGCGGAAGTAGCAGAACAAGCTGAAGTTCTAGGACAAGAAGGCGAAGAAGAATTCTCGTTTGATGACTTCGAATTGCCAGAGTTTAATGAAGAAGATGCACTAGCGGAAGCTGATGCTGAATCAACACCAGAACCAGTAACGCCAGCTATTGATGCTCAACCAAGTGTTGAGCCTCAAACTGAAGCCCAAGTTATAGCTCAGGCGCAAGACGACGAAGAGTTTTCGTTTGATGATTTCGACTTACCAGAGTTTAGTGAAGAAGACGCACTAGCGGAAGCTGATGCTGAATCAACAACAGAGCCAGCAACGCCTGCTATAGACTCTCAATCAAGTGTTGAATCGCAACCTACCGCTGAGCCTCAGTTAGATGCTGCACCACAAGTTGAAACTGCGAAACCAGAAAGCGAAGAAGAATTCTCGCTTGATGACTTCGAACTACCAGAGTTTGGTGAAGACGATGCGTTAGCGGAAGTGGTGGGTGAACCAGATGAAGCACAGTTAGAGCAAGACTTAGCGCCTGACACAGAGAAGTTCGAGTTCGATGACCTTGATCTTCCGGAGTACGATGAAGAAAGCGCAAAAGCAGACTCTGTTTTAGATGATATTGAGCAAAGCAATGCCGAGCCGGTGGCGGAAGCCCAAGGCGTAGAGTTCGATGAGTTTGATTTACCGGAATATGGTGAAGATGAAGCCATCTCTGATGCGTTTGCTGAGAAGCCAACACCACTGACTTCTTTCAGCCCACAAGGCGAAGAGCAAGATGCGTTGCATGATCTGTTCTCAAATCCGCAGAGCTATAGTCAGGCTGATGATTTCTCGAGTGCTGAAGACTCTGAACCGGCTGGTTTTGCACAGCCAGAACAATCACTGAGCGCGGCTTCAGAGCCAAACTCAACGCCTGCAGCGGTTCAAGACGAGCCACTAGAAGGCTTTGATGACTTTGATGAGACAGCATTAGCTGAGTTGCTTTCTGAAGATGTTCAAGACTCTGTCGACAACATGTTCGATAAGCCATTGGACGCAACTTCGATTGATAGCGCAGGGTTAGATATTGACGCCATGCTTGAAGTCGGCGGCGAAGACTGGAAAGGCTTTAACCTAGCGCCAGAACAACAATCGAGCATGCATAATGATGTGCCTGATGACCAACAAGAGATTTGGGCATCGGCTGAACAGCAAGCTGAACCGAAAATCAAAGAAGAGAATTGGGCTGAACAAGACAATCTAACCGAATCAGGCAACAGTCGTGATAAGCAGTACATGACGATTGATGAGCTAATGGCTCAAGTCGAGCAAGAAGGTGAAGAAGTCATTAATCCAGACGATGAAGAGCTTAAACTGGATGTGGGTCTTAACGAATTCCCTGATGTTATCGGTGATATTGGCAATTATGATGTCGACAGCAATGCAGAAGCTGCGGGTAAGCTTGATTTGGCCAAAATCTACATCGAGATGAGTGACTCGCAAGGGGCAATTAAGCTTCTAGAAGAGGCAATCGTTGACGGCAGCGATGATATTCGTCGAGAGGCAAAAAATCTTATCGATACGTTAAACGGTCGATAAATTTACAAATCAGAAAGGGTAGCGTTGGCTACCCTTTATTTTAAGGCGATACAGAGCGCTATCGTTTCATTTGGTTTTTCAACAGCATCATCTCGGTCGATGCTGATTGTTTATTGAAGTTTTAGCCCCATCCTATTTGGGCTAGCACTGATTTCCGTATATACTTCTCGCCCATTTTCAAAGAGAACAAGAACATGAAAATTGCTTTAGGTATTGAATATAACGGTACCCACTACTTTGGTTGGCAGCGCCAACGAGACGTGAAAAGTGTCCAAGAAGAATTGGAAAAGGCTCTTTCAGTTGTCGCGAATCACCCTGTAGAAGTTATGTGCGCAGGTCGTACAGATGCCGGTGTTCACGGTACGGGACAAGTCGTTCACTTTGAAACTAATGTCGATCGTAAAATGGTGGCATGGACAATGGGCGCGAATGCCAACATGCCAAAAGATATTGCGGTTCGTTGGGCGACAGAAGTGAATGAGGATTTCCATGCTCGTTTCTCGGCTACTGCCCGCCGTTATCGCTACATTATCTTTAACCATGCACTACGCCCAGGCATTTTGAATTCAGGTGTGAGCCATTATCATGGTCATCTTGATGAGAAAAAAATGCATGAAGCGGGTCAGTACTTACTTGGTGAGAATGACTTCACTTCGTTCAGGGCAACACACTGTCAATCTCGTAGCCCATGGAGAAACATGATTCACTTGAACGTGACTCGTCATGGACACTACATTGTGATCGATATTAAAGCGAATGCGTTTGTTCACCACATGGTGAGGAATATTACGGGTAGCCTTATTGCCGTAGGTAAAGGTGAGCAGAAACCAGAGTGGATCCAGTGGCTTTTAGAAGCTAAAGATCGAAAAGTAGCCGGCGCAACTGCAAAAGCGGAAGGTTTGTATCTGGTGGATGTTGATTATCCTGAACATTTTGAGCTACCACGAGAGCCAATTGGTCCTCTATTTTTACCGGATAATTTGAACTAAATGTGAGACTTAGGTTCAAAAATTATTACGGTTTAGTGCGTAAGATAGTCCCAGAAAATAGGTACAACCAGTTTTTTATCTACAGTCGCTGTTTTATGTGCTTTAATTCCCACGCATAATTCCCAAATTTATTTCTTTCGCAATCAAGCGGAAGAATCGAAACAAAAAGGTCTTCCATGAGTTGGCTTGAAAAGATTTTAGAAAAAAGCAACATCGTAACATCTCGTAAAGCGTCTATCCCTGAGGGTGTTTGGACGAAATGTACTTCTTGTGAGCAGGTTCTGTACCATGCTGAACTAGAGCGTAACCTAGAAGTATGTCCAAAATGTGACCATCACATGCGCATGAAAGCACGTCGTCGTCTGGATACATTCCTAGACAAAGGTGAGCGTGTTGAACTAGGTGCTGATCTTGAGCCACAAGACAAGCTGAAGTTTAAAGACTCTAAGCGTTACAAAGAACGTATCTCTGCTGCTCAAAAGAACAGTGGTGAAACAGACGCATTAGTTGCAATGAAAGGCGAACTATTGGGTTTACCTATCGTAGCGTGTGCTTTTGAATTCTCATTCATGGGCGGCTCAATGGGTTCTGTTGTTGGTGCTCGTTTCGTGAAAGCGGTAGATGCTGCTATCGAGAACAACTGTGGTTTAGTGTGTTTCTCTGCAAGTGGTGGTGCTCGTATGCAAGAGGCATTGATGTCTCTAATGCAAATGGCGAAAACCAGTGCTGCGCTTGAGCGTTTATCTGCGAAAGGCCTACCGTTTGTTTCAGTTATGACTGATCCAACAATGGGTGGTGTTTCTGCAAGTTTGGCAATGCTTGGCGATATCAATATTGGTGAACCAAAAGCACTGATCGGTTTTGCTGGACGTCGTGTAATCGAACAAACGGTACGTGAAGACCTTCCTGAAGGTTTCCAACGCAGTGAGTTCCTACTAGACCACGGTGCTATCGACATGATTGTTGACCGTCGTGAGATGCGTCAGCGCGTTGCAAGCCTTGTTGCTAAAATGACCAACCAGCCTTCACCATTAGTAGTTTCTGTGAACGATTCACCGAATGAAGCTACTTATGAAGTACCAGAAGCGCCAGAAAAAGGGTAAAGTACCTTCTAACAAACCAACTTAATTATGGTTATGAGTTAGATGAGTCAACAACCTATTCCTCAAGCCACATCCTCTTTGGAGATGTGGCTTGATTATTTATCAAACATCCACACAAGCGCTATTGATCTTGGATTAGACCGAGTTCAGGCCGTCGCCTCTAAGGCAAACCTCACCAAGCCTGCTCAACATGTTATTACTGTTGCCGGAACCAATGGCAAAGGCTCAACATGTGCACTGATGGAAGCGATTCTATTGGACGCTGGTTACTCAGTTGGTGTCTACAGCTCTCCTCACTTAATTCGCTATAACGAACGTGTTCGTATCAACGGCCAAGATCTATCTGATGAAAAGATGGTTCAGTCTTTCGATTTCATTGAGAAAGAGCGTGGCGAAATCAGCCTGAGTTTTTTCGAATATGGCACTTTAGCGGCGTTACGTGCATTTCAAACTGAAGCGGTTGATGTTGTGCTTTTAGAAGTGGGTTTAGGCGGGCGTTTAGACGCGACCAATATCGTTGAGCATGATGTTTCTGTGATTACTAGTTTGGCTGTCGACCATGTTGACTGGCTAGGTGATGACATCAATGTGATTGGTTTTGAGAAAGCGGGCATTTATCGTAGCGGTAAACCCGCTATCTGTGGTCAACCCAAGCCACCGGCTACGGTTGCAGCGCACGCTGATGACATTAAGGCTGAGTTCTACCAAGTCGGTATTCAATACACTTATGATGTTGACGGTGATACGTGGAACTGGCGCAGTGGTGCATTCCAACTAGAATCGCTACCTATTCCAAGCCTGCCGTTACCTAACGCTGCAACAGCGTTGATGGCATTGGGCACATCAGAGCTTAGTATTAGCGACGTGAACGTGGTTAACGGCATGAAGAATGCGCAGCTTCCTGGGCGTATGCAGCAAATTAGCGAACAACCGGTGATTGTGCTTGATGTAGCACACAACCCGCATTCTGCTGAGTACTTTGCGCAGCAAGTCGCGAAGAAGTATGCAGGCAAAAATTTACACGTTGTAGTCGCCATGCTTCATGACAAAGATATCCCCGCGACATTGGAAGTATTAGCTCCAATAACAACACATTGGTACCCAGCTTCGCTGAACGGCCCACGAGCCGCAACAGCCGCTGAATTGTGTCAAAGCTTACCTGAAGGTGTAGAGCGGTATTCAAACCCTGTTGTAGCGTTTGAAGCGGCTTTAGCTTCTGTTAAAGGTGACGATGTTGTGTTGGTTGTCGGTTCTTTCCATACAGTGGGTGAAGTGTTGGAGCATTGGCAGAAAAAAGGAAACTAAATGGCAAGTAAATTCCAAAGCCGGTTAGTCGGCACCATCATTTTAGTGGCCATTGGCGTGATTGTATTGCCCGATGTACTAGATGGTAAGAAGCTCCACTACAAAGAAGAGTTTGCAAGCATTCCAATTAAGCCTGAGCTTGATAGTAATGTTGAAGTGTTTGAAGTACTCGATCCCGTTGAAGATCAGATAGCGCTACCGGATTCTCCGGTTGAGCAAGTGGTTGAAAGTGGTCGTACTGATAATTCAAACACGCAAACCGCGTCTTCTTCTAATGATAAAGAAGCAGACAAAGTGGCAGTTGTGGTTAAGCCGGTACCTGAAAAAAATGAATACCAAGACAGTGCTTGGATTATTCAATTGATGGCTTTGAAGAATGCTGACAACGCAAAAAACGTTGTTAAGGATCTGCAAAAGCGCGGTTATCAGGCTCACACCAAGCAAGAAAAAACTTTTACGCGAGTAATTATTGGCCCGGATGTCTCTAAATCCAAACTTGAGCGACAAATTAAGGAATTAGAAAAAATTACGGGTTCAAAAGGCCAGTTGCTCAAATTTAAACCGTTAAATCCATAAGAAAACGTTTGCGTCAGCATTTTTTCTGTTAAAATGCGCGCCAACTTAAGATGAAGAATTCATGAATTGGTTAGATTTTGTCATTTTAGGCGTGATCGGCTTCTCTGCCGTGATCAGTTTAGTTCGTGGTTTCGCTAAAGAAGCCTTGTCACTCGTTATTTGGTTTGGAGCATTTTTTATTGCTAGCCAGTACTACGCTAAATTAGCGATGTACTTCACCAATATCGAAGATGAGATGTTTCGAAACGGAACTGCGATAGCAGCATTGTTTGTTGCAACGTTAGTTGTGGGTGCCTTAGTTAACTATGTCATCGGTCAACTAGTTCAGAAAACAGGCCTGTCAGGTACAGACAGAATCCTCGGTGTCGTCTTTGGTGGCTTACGTGGTGTTTTGATTGTTTCTGCAGTGTTGTTTTTCATGGATGCGTTTACTGCATTCCCAAGTTCTGAGTGGTGGAAGAATTCGCAATTGGTTCCAGAATTTAGTCGAATCATTGCGCCGTTCTTCGAGCATTTACAAGCAACATCTAGTTTCTTATCTGGCGCGCTCTAGCGCCAGTTAATGTCGAAAAATCGAGGATTAGGACATGTGTGGTATTGTTGGAATCGTGGGTTCAACACCTGTAAACCAGTCTATTTATGACGCTTTAACGGTATTGCAGCATCGTGGCCAAGATGCCGCTGGTATTTGTACCATAGAAAGCAATCGTTTCCGTCTGCGTAAGGCGAACGGTTTAGTAAAAGATGTTTTTGAAGCAAAACACATGCAGCGCCTACAAGGTGAAGTTGGTATTGGCCATGTTCGTTATCCTACTGCGGGTAGTTCAAGTGCGTCTGAAGCTCAGCCTTTCTACGTAAACTCTCCTTTTGGCATTACGTTGGCGCACAACGGTAACCTGACGAACGCAAACGAAGTTCGTGAGAAGTTGTTCGAAAAAGACCGTCGTCATGTAAACACAACCTCTGACTCTGAAGTTCTACTGAACGTATTAGCTCATGAGATCGATACTGTTAAAGGTAACGTAACTTCAGATGACGTTTTCCGCGCTGTGGCAAATGTGCATCGTACAATTCGTGGTGCTTACGCCGTAACGGCGATGATCATCGGCCACGGTATGATCGCATTCCGTGACCCACATGGTATTCGTCCATTGTGTCTTGGTAAGCGTGAAGTTCAAGGTAAAACAGAGTACATGGTTGCGTCTGAATCGGTAGCACTCGATGCTGTTGGTTTCGACTTCATGCGCGACGTAGCACCAGGTGAAGCTATCTACGCAACGTTTGACGGTGAGCTTTTCACTAAGCAATGTGCAGACAACCCACAACTAAACCCATGTATCTTTGAGTTTGTATACTTTGCACGCCCAGATTCATTCATCGACAAAATCTCGGTTTACAGCGCACGCGTTGAGATGGGTGAGATGCTTGGTATGCGTATTAAAGAAGAGTACGCAGACTTAGACATTGATGTAGTTATTCCAATCCCTGAAACATCAAACGATATTGCGCTACGAATCGCTCAAGCGATCAATAAGCCATACCGTCAAGGTTTCGTGAAAAACCGCTATGTTGGCCGCACATTCATCATGCCAGGTCAGCAACAACGTAAGAAGTCGGTTCGCCGTAAGCTCAACGCAATTCGCTCTGAGTTTAAAGGTAAGAACGTTCTTCTGGTTGACGATTCTATCGTTCGCGGCACAACATCAGAGCAGATCATTGAGATGGCTCGTGATTCTGGCGCAAATAAGGTCTTCATGGTTTCAGCTGCTCCAGAGGTTCGCTTCCCTAACGTTTACGGCATTGATATGCCGAGCGCGACAGAGTTGATTGCTCATGGTCGTGATAACGAAACGATTTGTAAGCAGATTGGCGCAGACGCCTTGATTTTCCAAACGCTACCAGATCTGATTTCTGCAGTGGGCATGGGCAATCAAGACATCTCTCGTTTTGATACTTCTGTATTTAACGGCGAGTATGTAACGGGCGATATCGACCAAGTGTACCTAGATTTCCTAGACTCTTTGCGTAATGACGACTCAAAGGTTCAACGTGAGATTCAACAAGATCTTGCGAACTTAGAGTTACACAACGAAGGCGCTTAATTAGCGTTTCGTTAGTGATAAAGAGTTTTTCCTAGCAATGATTCCGTATTGCTAGCGATACAGAAAATAAAAAACCAGAGCTTCGGCTCTGGTTTTTTTGTTGTGCGCCGAGCATGGCGTTGATCTAGGAGGTGAAAGTCCTCTACGGG